>JBCCTP010000018.1:0-22038 GCA_039198505.1 Actinomycetota bacterium
CGGTCGACCTGGCGGGCGAGCCGTTGCTCGAGTCGACGTCCTCGGCCTGACGCCGACCCGACGGGCGACCGGGCGGACGGCGGACGGGCAGGCCACACGATCGGTCGTCACGGTCCGCGGCGCCGGCGGCGGTCGACCGTCTCGATGGCGAAACCCGTCACGGTCGCGACCTGACCGATGACCACGGCGACGCCCGTCGCCAGGCCGTCGGCGAAGCCGACCCGCACGAGCCCGGCGTAGAACGACAGCGGTCGCCGTGCGTCGGCACCGCTGTGATGGACGCCGACCGCTCCGCGCCCGTATCGAACCTGCTGCCGCCAGAACCGCCAGAACGACAGGTCCTGGTGATGATCGACGACGGCTCCGTCCTCGACGACGATGCGCAGCCCGGCGTCGACGACCTGAGCGCACCACTCACGATCCTCACCCGCCGCTGCCGGGTACGACTCGTCGAAACGGTGCTCCTCGAACACCGCGGAGCGGGCGGCGAGGTTCGAGGTCGGGGCGAACCTCACACCGCCTGCGTGATCGGACGATTCGGCCACCAGGTGGTTGGTGACGAGCTGTGACGCTCGGGAGAAGACGCCGTCCTCGGGCCCGTTCACCGTCGGACCCGCCACGACGTCAGCGCCCCGGTCGATCCGGTCGCGATGCCGATCGACCCAGTGCGGAACCGGCTCGCAGTCGTCGTCGGTGAGACACACGATCGACGCCACCGACGCATCGATGCCTCGATTGCGGGCGGCAGCCGGCCCTCGCCCGTCGGCGCGCACGATCCGTGCATGGGGTGCGCCGGCGATGACCGCGTCGACTCCGGAGGCGTCGGTCGAGCCGTCGTCGACGACGACGACCTCGAACGACGACGCCGTCTGCGCCTCGAGAGCGGCGAGACAGCGGGCGAGCGAGCTCGGCCGGTCGCGCGTCGGAACCACCACCGACACGTCCGGACGACTTTCGGTCATGCGGCGGCCCCGACGGCCGTCACGGCGGCGGCTGCCGCGAACGACACGACGAGCAGACGTCCGCTCGCAGCGCCCGGCATGCGGACCGCTGCGACGGCGGTGCCCCCGACGACGCCGGTCAGGGTGGCGACCGTTCCGCCGACCGCGTCCCATGCCGGCACGGCGAGCACGGCGACGATGAGGAAGGCTGCCGCGGAGACGATGCCGCTGACGAACGCGACCGCCGGCTGAAGCCGGATCGCGGACGCCTGCACCAGCAGCGAGCTGACCGGAGCGAGGACGACGACGCCGAGCGCCGGACCGAACGCCGAGGCCGCGCCGGAGAAGTCGTCACCGAAGACGGCGGGGATGACGGTGGACGACGTCGCCGCCACGAGCAGCGTTCCCGGAACGACGACGGCCAGCAGCACGCTCGCGAGCCGACGCAGAAGCGCCTCGGCGTCGTCCCGGCCGTGATCCTCCTCGGAGAGGTGAGGGAGTGCCACCGTGAACAACTGCAGGATCGCGTACGTGGCGCCCAGAGCGACGCCGACGGCGAGTGCAGCGTGACCGGTCTCGACGGTCGACCCGCCGAGCAGGGCGACGGCCAACACCCCGCCGCGATGGGTCAACTGAGTGAGCGCGGCTCCACCGGCCTGGAGGGTCCCGAAGCGCAGCGCACCGTCGGGGACCGCAGCGGGACCGCCCGGACGTATCGACAGCATCGGCCACACCGCCTGGGCCGCGACCACCAGGGTCGCCGTTGACGCGATCACGAGCCCCGCCACTGCTCCGTCGAGTCCGAGTGACGGGTACAGCGCGACGACGGCGATCACCAGCACGGCGTTCTGGAACGGGAACCGCGCGCTCCACAGGCCGGTCCGACCGAGGCCGAGTCCGACCTGCAGCAGGAGTGTCGTCACGACGTTGAGCACCAGCGCCACCGCCACCATGGCGGCGAGCGGCGGCTCGACGGTGTCCGGTGCCGCGATCGCCGCGACGGACACGGCGAGGACGGCCGCGAGGACGAGCGGCGAGCGGCTACGAGCGAGCCGACGTCCGAGTTCTCGTGCCACTGCGACGCGATCGGGCTCGGGGACCGCCGGCACGTATCGGGCCATCATGGTGTGCCCGCCGAGGGTGAGGGCGAGAGATCCGAGCGTCACGACGGTCAGGGCCACGGCGAACCGGCCGTAGTCCGATGGTCCGAGCACTCGCGGCACGACCACCGCCAGCGCGACCAGGGTGACGAGTTCGATCGCCTTGCCGACGGCTCCGCCGGTGACCGACGTGCGGAGCGCTCCCCCGATCGCCGTCGACGGATCGCGTCGACGAGGGACCCGCAGCTGCACGACCGGCAGGCTACGCCGGGCGTCAGGTCGCCTTGACGCCCACCCAGGGGCTCGGCGTCGAAGAAGGATCGTCTCCCTTAACAACGTTGTTATTAACATGGTATCCTGATCGAGTGATCTCACGGAGCACGCCCCGACTCGCGACGATCGCCGTGGCGGTCGTGGCCCTCGTCGCCGCAGCCTGTGGGAGCGACGACGACTCGGAGAGCGGCACCACCACCCCCACCGACACCGAGCCGGCGGCTCCCTCCACCGACACCGCTGACGACGAGTCGACGACGGTCGAGACCGACCCGCCCACCACCGAGCCGCCTGCGACCGAACCACCGGGCGAACCCCATGCTGCTGACGGGACGGCCTCGCTGCTTCCCGTCGAGTTCGAACCGCAGGACCTCATCACGCTCGATCCGCTGCTCTACCAGGCGGCGCTCGCCCTGGGTGTCGAGCCGATCGGCACACCCACCTTCGAGACGGCGGCGGGGGTCGGCGGTCCACTCCCCGCGTACCTGCCGGCCGACGTCATCGCCGACGCCGAACTCTTCGGCACGATCCTGGCCCCGAACCTCGAACTCATCGCCGCGGCGACCCCGGCACTCGTCCTCGGCACCGCACAGTTCGCGCCGCCGACGAGTGAGTCACTCGGAGGAAAGACAGAGGTCGCGCTGTTCGAGGGATCGTTCAGCGACTGGCGCGCGGCGACCGCCTTCGTGGGCGACCGCCTCGACCGCCGGGACACAGCCGACGCCCTCGTCGCAGAGATCGACGCCCGCCTCGCCGGACTCGGCGACGGGCGGACGGCATCGGTCATCCGCTTCACAGGACCCGACGTGCTCCCGATCAACGAGGCGGCACTGGGTGGCGAGAAGCTCGTCCAGGCCGGGTTCGCGCTGCCACCGGAACTCGCCGGACTCAGCCCGCAGCAATCGCTGTCGCTCGAGCAGATCGAATTGCTCGACACCGACGTGATCGTCGTCGTCCGCCAGGACGAGAACGACACGGTCTCGGGACCGGATCAGTTCGACGACTGGGTGGCCTCACCGCTGTGGGAGGCGCTGCCCGCCGTTCAGCGCGGCGACGTGTTCGTCGTCGGACCCTGCTGGGCGACACCCACCGCCTGGTGCGCAGCGATCGTGACCGACGACATCGAGGAGATCGTCCGATGACCGAACCCGAGAGCTTCACCCCGACGCCCGTCGACGTGGCGTCCGTCCTGCTCGGACGCCAAGTGCCCGGATGGGACATCGACGACATCGCCGAGCTCTACGGCGACGGCTACGTCAACCACACCGGTCTCGATGGACCGGGCGGCTTCGAGACACACGCGCAGTGGATCGAACGGATCGGCGGCGTCGCCGAGTTCACCGGCATGGATGTCGTCGCGGTCTTCGGCGACGACGAACGAGTCTGTGTCGTCAGCAGCAACACACTGAGGTCGTCGTCCGGTGACGAGTCGGTCACCGGTATCGGGATCACCGCCATGCGCGTCGTCGACGGAGAGGTCGTCGAGAACTGGGGCGCGTACGAACCGAGGATCGTCGAGGCGCTCGTCCGGTGGGAAGGCTCCGACACCGACTGATCGACGTCGCCACTCGATCGACCGGTGCGGGCCGCACGGTCCGCACGGTCCGCGCGGTTCGATCGACCAGACTGACGCGGTGGTTGACCGAGTCCACTCGACGCCGAGCGCGACCGATCGTCGATGACGGAGCGCCGCAGACGTCGGACCTTCAGCGCCGGCGACGTGTCGAGCGAACGGATCGCGGACGCGGCGATCGAGCTGTGTCGATCCTCGGGGGTCGAGGGCTTGACCATGCGCTCCCTCGCCGACGAACTCGACCTCCCGCTCCCCACCATCTATCGCGTCGTCGGCGACCGCGATGGGCTCCTCGATCTGGTGGTCGACCGGATCTCGACGGCACTCGTCGCCGCCACACCCCACGACGCCGATCTGCGCGAACGAGCGGTGATCGCCTACGACTGGCTCGTCGAGGTCGACGGCTCGGCGATGGTCCTCATCGAGCGGCTCCCGCTGACGCCCTCGGCGCTTCGGTACCTCGGTGACACCGCTCGGCTGTTGGAGGAACACTCACCCGACGCACAGACGCTGGCGGCGAGCTGGCGCCTGCTCTGGACCTACGTCGTCGGATGCGCTGCGGCCGCCACCGCGCGGTCGACCACGATCGAACCCACCGACGGCTCACCACCCGACGACGCCGTCGAGATCCTCACGGCGCTGGCCGCGAAGGACGCACGCGAGCTGTTCCTCGACGGACTCGACCTGCTCGTCATCGGACTCGACCGGAGCGACCCGGTCGAGTGAGTCGGGTGCGGTCGCCGGGCACGGAACGCTCGACGACCACACCCGATGGCGTCAGAGGCTGCCCGACTTCGCGGCCCGCACCGTGTCGGTGACCGCCTTCGCGACCGACGGGGGGAGCGCGTGCTCGTCGAGTTCGAGGAAGCCCTGCACGATCAGGTCGCGCGCCGCTTCCTCGTCGAGGCCGGTCGCCATGACGTAGTCGAGCTTCTCGGCGCCGATCTTCCCGACCGACGCCTCGTGCGACAGCTGCGCATCGTCGTCGATCGCGCGCAGAGCGGGTACCGACGTGATCTCGCCGACGTCCCCGAGTTTCAGCCCGTCGCATCCGAGGAAGCCGGTGGTCTCCGGCGCCGCACCGACGAGCGTCGAGCGGTTGACGATCACGCCTCCGGCGGCGACCATCCGCGCCTTCGTCTCCGACACCGCGCCGGCGCCCTCGAGGATGATCTCGCTGTCGCTCTCGCGCACCGTGTCGGGAGGTGCGATGGTGATCATCTGCTCGTTGTTGCGGGCCCCTTCGGCCAGCCAGGTGATGCTGTTCGATCGCTGGCGGGCGATGCGAGCGAGCTGGATCGTCGTGTTGGTGACGGTCGCACCTGCGCCGATCCGCGTGCGGCTCCAGCTCTCCGACTCCATCCGCTGCCCCCATCGCTCGATGGAGACCATGCGGACGTTCGCTCCGTCGCGCACGTAGCACTCGTCGAGTGAGAGGTGGTGACCGGCGTGGACACGGTCGGGAACCGCCGCCCCGGAGACGATGTCGACCGACGCCCCCGACTCGATCACGGTGATGTTGTGCGTGAACTGCCGAGCTTGAGGTGTCTCGATGACCGAGAAGAGCTGGATCGGCTCCTCGATCCGTGCGCCCTCCTTGACGTACACGAAGCAGCCGACCGGATCGTCGACCAACTCGGTCGCCTGGCGAACCGCCTCGTTCTCGTCGGGATCGATGAGTCGGAACATCAGATCCTGCAGCCAGTCGTAGCGAAGGAGCGCGTCCTTGATCGGGAGGACCTCGACGTCGGGGTGGAGGCTGGTCGTCTCGGCGACCCGCTGGTCGACGAGCACGCCGGTCGCGGATCGACCGTCGTCGACGAATCCGACGTCGGCGAGGAGGGACTTCTGTGTCTCGTCGAGGTGCGACGTGCTCGGTGTGTCGGTGGTGGCGGTCATGGTGTTTCTCCTCTCGGTGAGTCGGCTCATCGGGTCGATGCGCCGTGTCGGTGTCGTGCCGTCGATGTCGTGCCGTGGTGTCGTGCTCGTGTCCGGAGCCTCAGGCGGGCGCTCGGTACCCGTCTCGGCGAATGTGGTCGAACAACTCGCCGGCGTCGCCCGAGTGCACCAGGCGACCGTCGACGAGGAGGTGGCCGGTGTGCGCGGGAAGCCGGTCGAGGATCGACCCGGTGTGCGACACGACCAGCCCGGCAGGCACGGTCCCGTCGTCGGTCGCGCCCGGTTCGAGCAGTGACGCGATCGCATCTCCGATCACAGCGGCGTGTTCGAGATCGACCCCGCCTTCGGGTTCGTCGAGCAGCAGGAGGCGGGGGCGACGCAAGAAGAGCTTGCAGATCTCCCACCGCTTCTTCTCCCCTCCGGAGAAGCCCACGTTGACCGGCCGATCGCGGAAGCCGTCGAGGTGCAACGCGGTCTCGGCGTCGGGAAGTCGATCGGACGACTCGAGCGCATTCGCGAGCGCATCGACGCTCACGCCCTCGAGGTCGGGGGGATCCTGGAATGCCATGCCGATGCCTCGCTGAGCGCGCTCGGAGACCGTGACGTCCTCGAGCGACTCCCCGAACAGTCGGATCTGGCCGGACGTGACTCGGTAGGGGTGGAGCCCCATCACGGCGGCGAGCAGGCTGGACTTGCCAGAGCCGTTGCGGCCGAACAGGACGTGGAGCTCGCCCGACCGGATCGTCAGATCGACCTCGTGGAGGACCTCGACGTCGCCGACCTCGACGGTCACGCCGACCAGTTCGAGCACGACCGAACCCGAGGGTGTCGTCTCACTGAACATGGGTCGATCATCCGCCCGACGACGGACGGCCCCTAGGGTCGAAAGGCCAGTGTGTCAGTCGCTGACATCGCTCCGGCGGTTCGTCCGGCGACCCGCCCACCGACGGCAGCCGGCGGTCAGAGCGCGGCGCCGAGCAGGGTCACGACGCCGATCACCACGAAGACGATCGCGCCACCCAGCTGCAGACGACGACGCCCGATGCGGCGGACCAGACCGACGCCGGCGACGACCGCGATCCACGTCGCGGCGAGCATGGCCAGGGTCGATCCCACCCACACGCCGACCGCGTCACGGTCCGCTGCGAGCCCGGCCGTGGTCAGCATCGTCTTGTCGCCCAGCTCGGCGACGAAGAACGCCGCGGCGACTGCGACGAGCCCTCGCGTGCCGGCCGGCCGCTCCTCGCCGCCTGCGTCAGAGGGATCGCCCATCGCCTCACGCCACGACCACACCCCGAACGCGATGAACATCAGACCGGCGATCGCTCCGACCACGTCGGGGTCGACCGACTCCCCGATCAACGAGCCCGCAGCGACCGACAGAGTCTGGAGCACCACGATCGTCGCTCCGAGCGCACCGAGGATCTGCGCGGTCCGATAGCGGGCGGACAGCGAGAGCGCCACGAGCTGCGTCTTGTCGCCGAGTTCCGCGACGAACACCACGACGAGCGCGACCGCTGCGTCGGCGATCATGTCGATCCTCCGGGCGCACCGATGTCGGGCGCGCGCCGAGACGGTTCTGCGGCTCGGCGGAGCGGCAGATCGACGACGGCGAGGGGAGGTGGCGTTATCGCTGACAGGCCCGGCAACCTACCGAGCGAGCCGCTCCGGCCGCCGACGGGCATGCAGCCTCGGCCTCTTGGCCACGATGGGCGTCTCGGTCAGAGCCCGATCGACGTGAGAAGACCGTCGAGCGACGCCGGAAGCGACCGAGAGGTCTCGAGCACCCACGAGAACGACTGCTCCGGACTGAGCCGGACGACGTTGCCCGCCTGTGCGGCCGGCAACTGGTTGAAGATCGGATCCTCGAGGAATTCGTCGACGGGCCCGAACGTGAAGTCGAAGACGATCACCCAGTCGGCTGCGGCGAGGTCGCCGAGTCGCTCGTACGAGATCGGTCCGTCGGGTCCGACGATCTCGACGCCGATGCTGGCGAGAGCGCGAGCCGGGCCGGCGCCGAGGTTCTCGTTGTAGATCGTGATCTGTCCATCGCCGAAGGGCGAGACCATGGCGACGGACGGAGCGTCGTCGGGGACCCGCTCAGCGATGCCGTCGACCTCGGCCTGGATGCGCTCGATGGCGGCGGCGGCCTCGTCCTCGAGGCCCAGCGCCTCACCGAACAGGTTGATCGGATCCTGCCAGTCGGTCGGGTAGCTGTGGAGCACCGTCGGTGCGATCTCGTTGTAGACGTCGAAGCTCTCGGACACCTGCCCGGGGCCCTGGCCGACGATGAGGTCGGGGTCGAGCCGTGCGATCTCCTCGATCGACGGGTCGCGCTGCACCGTGATGAGCTGACCGTCGAACTCGGTGTTCCATGCCGAGAGTCCGAGATCGCCGTCGAAGTTGATCGGGTAGTACAGCGCCGTCGCGTACGGCAGAACGCCGAGCGAGATCAGTGCATCGAGGTCGGCGACGCCGGCGGTGGCAACGATCCGAGCAGGTGCGTCGGGAATCTCGACGGTGCCGAACTCGTGCGAGACGGTGCGGGGGAAGTCGTCGGACGACAGCTCGGCCGGCTCGGGTGCCTCCACGGCGTCCTCGGGGAGGGTGAGGTCGTCGACGTCGACTCGCGGGTCGATCGTGCTCGTCGGTGCCGGTGCGGCGTCCGGTTCGTCGGCCGCCTCCGACACCGCCGGTTCGGCCTCGACCTCTGCGTCGACGTCCGCGGCGACATCGGTCGCGAGGGTGGGCTCGACGGTGGACTCGGTGGAGGGCTCGCTCGCCGACGCACTCGCCTCGTCGGGTGCCGGAGCGGTCTCGGACGACGACTCATCGTCGGAGCCGCCGCACGCAGCGACGAGCAGGGCCGCGCCCAGCCCGACGGCCTGGAGTCGTGACGGCGCCCGACGCGCCGCGCTCACGCGAGGAGCCGTTCGCCGAGGAACTCGCCGTCGGCCGGCGCCGGGGGGACGAAGTAGAAGCCGCCGCCGAGTGGGCGGATGTACTCCTCGAGCACCTCGCCGTCGAGCCGGCGCTGCACGGTGATGAACCCGCTCTCGAGGCTCCGCTGGAACGACAGGAAGATCAGCCCCTGATCGAGCTGATCGTTCTCGTCGAGGCCGCTCGCGTAGTTGAACGCCTTGCGCAACATGATGTTGCGCTCCGACCCCGGGGTGCGCGGGTTGGCGCGGGCGATGTGTGATTCGAAGTCGGGATCGTGGGTGGCGAAGTCGGGGGCGTCGGTCTCGTCGTCCTGTCCGAGTGGAGCGCCGTCGGCCCGCCGGCGACCGAAGATCGTCTCCTGCTCGTTGAGGCGGGTCCGGTCCCAGAACTCGACCTGCATCCGGATGATGCGGATCGCCTGGTAGGTGCCGCCGACCGCCCAGTCGGGCTGATCGTCGTCGTCGGCGACCCAGACGAGCTCGTCCATTCGGGAGTTGTCGTCGGGATCGGGATTGGACGTGCCGTCCTTGAACCCCATGAGATTGCGCGTGGGGGCCTCGCCGACGTCGAACGACTCGAAGAGCGAGTTGTACCCCTCTCGGCTCCAGCGGGGCGAGAGTCCGCCGCGAGTGACCCGCATGAGCTGACGCAGGGCATGGTTCGCCGCGTCGGCGGTGTCGGCCGAGACGGTCACCGAGATGTCGCCGTGGCTGCGGTGCTCGCGTACGAGGTAGTCGTTGCCGAACTTGGGCATGCGCTGGAGCTCGACCGGGCGACGGTCGGCGAGACCGAAACGGTCGTCGAACAGGCTGTTGCCGAACCCGATGATGATCGAGGTCCCCGTCGCACCGGGTTCGGGGCCGAGGATGCCGGTGTCGAACGGCGGAAATCCGCCGTCGCGCTCGTCGAAGCTCTCGCCGCTCATGACCTGCTCGGCGGCCTCGGAGAGGCTGCGCAGCGTCTCGCGCAGCTCGTCTCGTGTCTCGTCCCGCACGTCGAACGCAGCCACGACCCCGTGGGCCGACGGCGGCGCGGTGACCCCCGACTGGTGATCGCCGCGGAACGGGAACACCCGACGCGGCTCGGGCGCCGGCGCACCGTCGGCCGCGACGTTCGCGTCGTCGGCGCCCTCGGTGGTGGTCGGTGCGGCGTCCTCGGAGTCGTCACTGCACGCAGCGAGCAAGCCGGCCGACGCAGCGCCGACGCCGGCGGTGCGCAGGAAGAGTCGTCGATCCATCCCCATAGGTGGCGCTCATGGTACCGATCGGTGTTCGGAGTGCTTGACGGAGCGCAGGTGTTGTCGAAGTCATCCCGCTCGACCTGCTATGTATAGGAGACCTAACCCCACCCGCCAAGAACACCGACATCACGCAGGAGTACGATCGTGAACCTCTTCACCGCCGGATCGACGGTCGACCACACCGGGGCGCTCTGCGCTCTCCGGAAGGCCACACTGCTCACCCATTGGATCCCGGGTCTCGGCATGACGATCTGCCAGCCGACCCGCGCCCCGATCCGCGTCATCGGGTTCGACCACGACGAACCGTTCGACGGCGTCACACTCGACCCGTGCAGCTTCCGTGGACTCCTCCTCCACCAGATCGACGCTCACCGTGTCGGGCTGTCGCGCATGTTCGACCCCGGAGCCGAACTCCGGCTCAAACTCTTCGCCGATGGTCGGACCAAGGTCAACGACCACGGCATGACGTTGCACCCGCTCCACGACGGCACGGTGGTCATCTCCTTCGCGTCGCTGGTCGCTCCCGAGGACTGCGAATCGGTGAGCCGGCAGAGTCCGATCGTGCCGACGCCCCTCGACCATCCGGCGCGTCAGGTCGACTTCGCGAGCGATCCCGAACTGGGTGTCGTCCTCGCGCACACGCGGTTCGACGCCAGCGAGCCCGACGCGGTCTGCCGTGCGTCGCATCTCATGCTCGATCTGCTCACCACCTTCGGCGGCGCCGAGGCGGTCCAGCAGTTCGAGTACGCCAGTTGAGTCCTCGCTGACTCCGGTACCGTCGCATCGGTGGTGATCGCCCGAACCAGGAGCTGGCTCCGCGACCCGGCGATCCGAGCGGCGCTTCTCGTGGCGCTCGCGACCATGGCGGTCGCCGCGTTCGGAGTGATGGCGCGGTCGACGTACGGCGCCCAGACGTCGAGTGACGAACCGCAATACCTCCTCACGGCGCTGAGCCTCGCCGAGGACTTCGACCTCGACATCGCCGACGAGATCGACAACCGAGCGTTCGAACCGTTTCACGAGATCAGCCTCAACACGCAGACCTTCCCGCTCAACGAGTCGGGTCAGCGGCTGAGTCCGCACGACCCGCTCCTTCCGCTCATCGCCGCCCCCGCCATGGGCATCGGTGGCTGGGTCGGCGTGCGCATCCTGCTCGTGGCGATCGGCGGTCTCACCGCAGCCATCACCACGTGGACCGCCGTGAGACGACTCGGCCTCCGTCCCCGCGTCGCTGCGGTCGGCGTGGGCTCGATCATGGTGTCGGCGCCGATCGTGTCGTACTCGACACAGGTGTTCCCCGAGATCCTCGCCGCCCTCGCGGTGTCGATCGCGGCGTCGGCGCTGCTCCATCCCCGACTCGAACAACGACACCTCGCGCTCGTCGCCGTGTCCGTCGTCGCCCTGCCGTGGCTGTCGGTCAAGTACGCACCGGTCGCCGCGGTGATCACGCTCATCGCCATCGGTCGACTCCTCCGATCCGGTCGACGGCAGACCACCATCACGCTGCTGTCGGTTCTCGCGGCGTCGGGCATCGTCTACCTCGCGGTCCATCAGCGGATCTACGGCGGATGGACGGTGTACTCCACGGGCGATCACTTCATCGACGACGGCGAGTTCGCGGTGATCGGAACGAGTCCGAACTACGTCGGACGATCGCGACGACTCGCCGGGCTGCTCGTCGATCGCCGGTTCGGGCTCATTCCGTGGGCGCCGATCTGGGCGATGGCCCCGCTCGCCGTCGCCGCGCTCGCTGCGAGGTGGCGCCGTCTGGAGACGACGGTCATCCTCGCCCCCATCGCCGCCGGCTGGCTCGTGGCCACCTTCGTCGCCCTGACGATGCACGGATGGTGGTCACCCGGCCGCCAGATCGTCGTGATCGTGCCGCTGGTCGCGCTGGCCGTCGCCCGCTACGTCGACCGGTCGGCCCGTCGACTCGCCGTCGCCGCCACGCTGGGTTTCCTCGGTGCGGTGAACTGGGTGTGGCTGGCCATCGAGGCCAGCTCCGATCGACGGGCTCTCATCGTCGACTTCTACGACACGGCGGCCCTGCCGTACCGAGCGATCTCGTGGATGCTGCCCGACAGCTGGCCTCAGCGGGGCGACGCCGACTGGCTCCTCGCCATCTGGACCGTCGTGCTCGTCGTGGCGATGGCGATCGCGTTCGTCCGCGCTCGAGGGGCCGACGACGATGCTGCGCCGATGAGCGAGAGCGACTCGCCGATCGACGATGCCGGTGTCGATCAGCGCCGTGTCGGCACCGAGCGCGACGACGTCGTGCCGTCCGCCTGACCCTCGGCGAGGGCGACATGCCACCGCCACTGCGCGGCGAGCCCGTCGTCGAGTTCGGTCGACGGCGCCCAGTCGAGCAGCTGCTGCGCCCGAGAGGCGTCGGCCGAGGTTCGCGCGGGGTCGCCGGGAGCGCCGGGCACGAGTTCGACCGGGACCTCGCGGCCGGCGATCCGACCGATCCGGTCGAGGAGACCGCGCACGTCTTCGACGAAGTCACCACCGACGTTGACGGGGACCCCCGGGGGGAGATCGCGCTCGACCGCACGGCACACGGCGTCGGCCACGTCGTCGACGAAGGTGAAACTCCGAGCCTGATCGCCGGCTCCGCGCTGCGGGAAGGTCGACCCGCCGAGCGCGGCGCGGAACATGCGATGGATCGCCATGTCGGGGCGCTGGCCGGGCCCGTACACGGTGAAGAACCGCATCGGCGTGACGGCGAGCCCGCGAGCGACGTACGCGCCGACGAGGTGCTCCATCGCCGCCTTCGACGCACCGTACGGAGACAGCGGCGTGAGCGGCTGGTCCTCGCGGACGCGGCCGTTCGCCACGTTGCCGTAGACGCTGCTCGACGACGCCACCACGATCTTCCGCCCGCCGACGCGCAACGCCGACTCACACAACCGCTGAGTGGCGACCACGTTGTTGCGGACGTGCTGGTCGAAGCCGGTCGCCCAACTCGTCTGGACCCCCGGGGTGCCGGCCAGGTGGACGATCGCGTCGGCCTGTCCGACGACGTCGTCGAGTTCGTCGAGATCGACCAGGTCACCGATCACGTCGACGCCCGAGCGGCTGGCCCCGGCGAGCGCATAGCGCTCCTGGTCGACCCGATCGATGCCGACCACGTCGACGCCTCGCTGGATCAGCTGCTCGCGCACCACCGGCCCGATGAATCCGGCCACCCCGGTCACCACGACCCGTCGGAGCGGTCGACGGCGGCGGGACGGTTCACCGACCCGGAACGACAGCGGTCCGCTCGACTCGTCGGCGGGGGACGGGAACTCTGAGCCAGTGGGCATCGGTATCTTTCGATTCGTGGGTGAGATCGACCGGCGGACGTTGCTGAGACACACGTGGATCGCCGCGCTGTCGGCGGGGATTCTGGCAGCCTGCGAGCGCGACGACGGCGCCGGCGTCCGCGGACCGCTCCCCGACGACGACGAAGACGACGAGTGAGTGTGGGGGCGGGGGGGATGGGCGGCCCCGACCGCACACTCGGATCACTCGAGGCCGAGCGTGCCGTTCAGCAGCGAGAGCCGCTCGGCGACCTCGCCCAGGGTCGCAGCGAAGTCACTTCGCTGCTCGTCGGTCACCTGGCTGTAGGGCGGGTACCCGTCTTCGTAGTTGCCGAGTGCGAACAGCTGTGCGTACAGCTCCTCGAACAGTGTGTCGATCTCGGCGAGCAGGTCGGGATCGGCCTCCTCGAGCGCCGGGCGGAGCAGGTCGACGAGCGCTTCGGAGCCCTCGACGTTCGCCTGGAACGCGAACAGGTCGGTCTCGGAGTACCGCTCCTCCTCACCCGAGAGCTTCCCGTCGGGCGCCGCGACCTCTTCGATGAGCTCCTGGGCGCCCACCGTGAGCACACCCGGCGGGAGGTCGAGGTCGGCGGCGGTGTCGGCGAGAGTCTGCAGGTCGGCGTCGAGCTGATCGGCGATCGGGCCCATGTCGCTCACGTCCTCGCTGATCCACAGCGCGTACTCGAGGCGATGCCACCCGGTGAAGTTCGGATCCTCGGGACCGTCGAAGTCGTCCTCGCGAGCGTCGACTGCGCCGTCGATGTCCTCGATCAGACCGGCGATCGGCTCGATGCGCTCCCAGGGCCGACGCGAGATCTGGTACTGAACCTTGGCCCCCTCGATGTCGCCGGCACGGATGGCGTCGGTGAACACGAGCGTCTCGGCCTGCATGGTCTCGATCTGCTCGGTGACGTACGCCCGGTAGCCGTCGACCGCCTCGAGGATGAGCGGGTTGTCGGTGTCGGTGGCGAGCTCGTCTTCGGAGATCCCGGTCGCCGAACCCGACGCCGAGGCCGAGTCGGAGGCCGGCTCCGATGCCGAGCCGGACGCCGAGCCACTGCCGGACGCCGAGCCACTGCCGGACGCCGAGCCACTGCCCGAGCCCGAGCCACTGCCGGACGCCGAGCCACTGCCCGAGCCCGAGTCAGACTCGAGCTGGGTCACCTCCCCGGATTCGTCGTCATCGCTGCCGCAGGCGGCGACGAGTGTGACAAGGGCGGTGGCGGCGGCGAGCGCGCGCACGGTTCGATGCGTCATGGAGACTCCTCAGCGGAAATTGTTCACGGATGTTGCACCCCGGGGAGCGCAACGCGTGCGTATCGTAGGGTTACCTCACATCGCACATCAAGACATCACGAACTGCGCGCCCTCGCCGCACCCGCCGGGTCGGTGATCTCGGGCGTCGACCTGTCGTCATGTCGGCCGTGCGACAACGGTGAGCGCAACCGGACCATCGATAGGCTCTCCGCCGGCCAGCTTCTCACGGTTCCCCGACCCCCCGGAGGGATCTCCGCCATGAACCCGACCACCCGCCGCATCGCCACACTCTCGGCCACCGCCGTCATCGTTCTCGCCGCATGCGGTGGTGACGACGACGAGGGAACGATCCAGATCTACACCGGTCGGCACTACGACCTCGAGGAGGCGTTCACCCAGTTCGCCGACGAGACCGGGATCGACATCGAGTTCCTTCAGGGCTCCGATGCCGAGCTCCGGGAACGCATCGCCGCCGAGGGCGAGGACACCCAGGCCGACATCTACATGACCGTCGACGCCGGCAACCTCGCCACCGCCGCCGAGCAGGGCATCTTCCAGCCGCTCGACTCCGACGTGTTGAACGAGGCGATCCCCGAGTCGTTGCGCGACCCCGACAACCAGTGGTTCGCGCTCAGCGCACGTGCCCGCACCATCGTGTACAGCCCCGAGCGAGTGTCGGCCGACGAACTGCCGACCACCTACGAAGAGCTCGCCGAGCCCGAGTGGGAGGGCCGCGTCTGCCTCCGGAACTCGACCAACGCGTACACGCAGTCACTGGTGGCGAGCCTCATCGGCAGCCGCGGGTACGACGAGACGCTCGAGATCGTCGAGGGATGGGCCAACAACGCCGAGATCCTCCCGAACGACATGGTGCAGCTGTTCTCGGTGGCCGACGGACTGTGCGACGTGGCCATCACCAACCACTACTACCTGGCGCGTGTGTACGAGGACGATCCTGACTTCCCGGTCGACCTCGTCTGGGTCGACCAGGAGGATCGTGGCGTGCACGTCAACATCTCCGGCGCCGGCGTCACGCGTTTCGCCGACGACCCCGAGCTCGCGCAGCAGCTCATCGAGTGGCTCGCCACCGACGGCCAGAGCGCGTTCGTCGACGGGAACCACGAGTACCCGGTGAACCCCGATGTCGAGCCCGATGCGCTCGTCGTGGCCGAGTTCGGTGACACGTTCGTCGCCGATCCGCTCAACCCCGCCGAGTACGGCCTGCTCAACGCCGAGGCGGTCCGACTCCTCGACGAAGCTGGCTACGAGTGACGAGCGTCGACGCCGAGCGCCCCTCGGCGTCGACCTCCTCTCCTTCCGAGTCCCCGTCCGGCCCTCCCTCTGACCGCGTCGTCCTCAGCGCCGGCGACCGGGCGAGCCGCTCCGGGTGGCCCGTCGCGGCGGTGGTCGTCGGCGTGCTCGTGGTCATCCCCGTCGCGTTCCTGTCGGTCTCGATCCTCGATCCGAACGAGGAGGTCTGGCGTCAGCAGTGGCGGACCCGCCTCCCGGGACAGCTCGTCGACACGGCGGTGCTGCTCGTCGGCGTCAGCATCGGGTCGCTCGTGCTCGGCTGCGGACTCGCCTGGCTCGTCACCGCCTACCGGTTCCCCGGGTCGCGCCTGTTCGGATGGTTGCTCGTCGCCCCGCTCGCGATGCCGTCGTACGTGCTCGGGTTCGTCACGCTGTCGGTCTTCGGCTTCACCGGACCGATCCAGGGGTGGTGGCGCGACACGTTCGGAGACGACGCGTGGTTCCCGCCGGTCCGCTCGATGGGCGGCGCCATCGTCGTCTTCACGCTCGTCCTCTACCCCTACGTGTTCCTGCTCGCCCGCACCGCACTCGCCGACCAGGCCGGCGCCGCCTACGACGTCGCACGCAGCCTCGGCGCCGGACCCGTCGAGGCCGCCCGCAGGGTCGTGCTCCCGCTGCTCCGGCCCGCCCTCGCGGCGGGGGCGTCCATCGTGATGATGGAGACCCTCACCGACTTCGCGACGGTCCAGTACTTCAGCGTCGACACCGTCTCGGTGGGAGTGTTCCGC
This sequence comes from Actinomycetota bacterium, assembly GCA_039198505.1. Classification (GTDB taxonomy): domain Bacteria; phylum Actinomycetota; class Acidimicrobiia; order Acidimicrobiales; family Ilumatobacteraceae; genus Ilumatobacter_A. The sequence continues at coordinate 16,568 of JBCCTP010000018.1, forward strand.
ATCTGGCGGGGCACGTTCGATCGGGACGCGGCCGCCGAGTTCGCCACGCTCGTGCTGGTGGTCGCGCTGCTGATCATCGGCATCGAACGCATCCTGCGCGGACGCGCGAGGTACGGCGAGTCGGCGGGGGCCGCGCGCCGACTCGCGGCGCGACGACTGACCGGCGTCCGGGCGGCCGCCGCCTTCTGCACCTGCTCGTTCGTGCTGCTGCTGGCGTTCGGTGCTCCGACCGCCCAGCTCGTGGTGTGGGCGATCGACGAGGCGACCGGTCCGCGGGGAACGCCGCTCGTCGACCAGTTCCCCGGCTTCCTCCAGAACTCCGTGGTCCTCGCGGCGTTCACCGCCGTGATCTGCGTGATCGCCGCGGTCGTGGTGACAAACGCACAGCGTTTCCACCCCGGTCGCACGACGGGCATCGCCACCCGCGTCACCGCGATCGGCTACGCCGTGCCGGGACCGGTCGTGGCGATCGGCGTCGTCCTCGCACTCGTCGCGCTCGACGACGCACTCGAGTTCATCGGACTCGGACTCCCCGGCGCCGTCGCCACCGGCTCGTTCGTCGGACTCGTCTACGCCTACTGCGTGCGCTTCCTCGCGCCCGGTCTCAACACGATCGAGTCGGGACTCGCCCAGGTCCCCGAGATGGTCACGGCGTCGGCGCGGAGCCTCGGCGCCCGACCGTCTCGTGTCGCGTCACGCATCCACCTGCCGCTCAGTCGTGCCAGCATCCTGACCGGCGCCGTCCTCGTGACGGTCGATGCCGTCAAGGAACTCCCGATCGCCCTCCTGCTGAGACCCATCGGGTTCGACACACTGTCGGTGTGGACCTTCAACCTCGTCTCGGAGTCTCGATTCGAGCAGGCGGCGCTGCCTGCGCTGGCGATCATCGTCGTGGCGCTCGTTCCGGTCGCACTCCTGTCACGCCAGCTCGCCCGACTCAGCGGTGAACCGAGTTCATGACCGAGGTGTTGCCACTCGAGGTCGATCGGGCCGTCAAGGCGTTCGGCGACACCGTGGCGGTCGGAGGCGTCACCATCTCGCTCGACCATCGGGAGATCATCGCCGTCGTCGGACCGAGCGGATGCGGCAAGTCCACGCTGCTCCGAGCGATCGGGGGCCTCGAATCGCTCGACGACGGCTCGATCCGTCTGGCCGGACTCGTCGTCGACGACGGAGACACCCGCGTTCCGCCGGAGCGGCGCAGCGTGGGGTTGGTGTTCCAGGAGCACGCGCTGTTCCCCCACCTCACGGTCCACGCCAACGTCTCGTTCGGTCTGCGCGGCCGGCCTCGGGCCGAGGTCGACGACCGCGTCGACGAGATGCTCGGCGTCGTGAGCCTGGCGGGATACGAAGGCAGGTACCCGCACGAACTGTCGGGAGGAGAACGACAGCGCGTCGCACTCGCCCGTGCCCTCGCACCCTCGCCCGCGTTGATGCTCTTCGACGAGCCGTTCGCCAGCCTCGACCGCAACCTGCGCGACGAACTGCGCCGCCACGTCGTGTCGGCGCTCAGAGCCACGGGCACCGCCGCGCTGATCGTCACCCACGACCAGCACGAGGCGCTCGCGATCGGCGACCGCGTGGCCGTCATGCGATCGGGCCGCTTGGTCCAGGCCGACTCGCCCGATGCGGTCTTCCACTCACCCGCCGACGAGTTCGTGGCCGCGTTCCTGGGCGAGGCGAGCTTCCTGCCCATCGAGAACGGTGACGGAACCGCCGTCTCCGTCCTCGGACCCGTCCCGGGAGCGTCGTCGACGACCCACCGCGCGATGGTGCGTCCCGACGACATCGAGCTGACCGACGAGCACGAGGGGGTCGAGGGCGAGATCACCGAGGTCGAGTACCGCGGGACGCACTGGTTCGTCGACGTCCGACTCGACCACGGCATCAGCGTCGGCGCACTGGCCCCACACCTCGATCGACCGGAAATCGGTGACCGCCGGCGGGTGCGCCTCGTCGCCGGACACGCTCAGGTCCCGGTGGAGCCGGTCGACTGATGGCCACCACGATCGTCGTGGGCGCCGGGCCCACCGGCCTGAGCGCGGCGCTCGCCCTGGCGCGCTCTGGCCACGAGACCACGCTCGTCGAGATGTCCGACCGAGCCGGGGGGATGGCCGCGTCGATCGAGATCGAGGGAATCCGCGTCGATCTCGGGAGCCATCGACTCCATCCGGTCGCGCCGCCCCGGGTCGAGAGCCTCTTCCGTGAACTGCTCGATGACGATCTGCAGACCCGTGTGCGACACGGCCGCCTCCGACTCGGCGGCAACTGGGTCGCCTTCCCGCTCCGTGCGACCGATCTCCTCACGTCGCTGCCACCGGCGTTCGCGGGTCGGGCGATCCTCGACACGCTCACCGGGCCGATCCGAAAGCGTCGGATCGACGCACCCGTCGACGGGGACCCCGACGACACCTTCGCCCAGGTCGTCGGCACCGGACTCGGGCCGACGATGCTCGACGAGTTCTACGGCCCGTACGCCGTGAAGCTGTGGGGTCTGCCCGCCGATCGGTTGGCCGGCGAGCTCGCACGACGGCGCATCGCCGCGTCCACTCCGGGCCGCCTCGTCGCCAAGGTCGCACGGTCCCTGAAGCGCGAACCGATGGTCTTCCGCTACCCGCGACTCGGGTACGGCCAGGTCGTCGACCGGCTCGTCGATGCCTGCGACGGCGCGGGCGTCGCCATCGAGATGCCCCAGCAGGTCCGATCCATCGACCTGTCCGACCCGGCGGCTGCCGTGGTGACGCTCGGCGACGACTCCGTCCAGACCGTCGATCGAGTGGTGTGGACGGCGCCGCTCCCTGCGCTGGCTGCAGCGGTGTCGGGAGTCGACGCTGCGCCGCCGGCATCCCTCCGCCACCGCGCCATGGTGCTCGTCTACCTCGTGTTCGACGGTCCAGCCGTGACGGAGTTCGACGCGCACTACCTGCCGGGCCCCGACGAGTTGGCGGCGCGGATCAGTGAGCCCATCAACTACCGACACGGCCCCGATCCCGACGATCGGACCGTGCTGTGTTGCGAGGTCGTCTGCGACGTCGACGACGACGTCTGGAACGCAGCGGCCGACGATCTCGGCCGGCGACTCGCCGATGATCTCGCCCGGCTGGGGGTCACCGACCGCACGCCGTCCGCCGTCCGACTTCACCGACTCCCCCACGTCTACCCGGTCCTCACCCCCGAGTCGCTCGACCCGATCCGCCGCGTTCTCGACTGGTCGCAGGGCCTCGACCGGGTGACGGTCACCGGCCGTCAGGGCCTGTTCGTCGCCGACAACCTGCACCACGTGATCGACATGGGTCTCGAGGTCGCCGACTGCCTCGGACACGATGGATCGTGGGACTCCCGACGGTGGACCTCGGCGCTCTCGAGGTTCGACGGCCACGTCGTCGAGGACTGACGAACGCGGTCGACGGCGGCCGGCGCGTGAGCGATGATGGCGCGCATGACCACGCCCCCCGAGACAGCGAACGACTTCGCGTCCATCGTTCCCGATGTCGCGGCGCTCCGCGAGCTGTACCGCGATCCGTCCCAGGGAGTCCTCGACAAGGAGACCGAGGTTCTCGACGGCGGCTGCCGCGACTTCATCGCCCGATCGACGTTCGTGCTCGTCGCGACGTCGGATTCCGACGGACGACTCGACGTCTCACCGCGCGGCGGACCCCAAGGGTTCGTGAAGGTGCTCGACGAGCGCCGCCTCGCCATTCCCGACCTGAACGGCAACAACCGACTCGACACGCTCACGAACATCCTCGACCACGGCCGGATCGCTCTGCTCTTCGTGATTCCCGGGCTCGGCGAGACGCTCCGCGTCAACGGCCGTGCGTGTCTCACCACCGACGACGACGTCCTCGACCTGTTCGCCGAGGAGGTCCGCCGCCCGAAGACGGCGATCGGCGTCACGATCGAGCACGGCTTCATCCACTGCGCGAAGGCGTTCCGCCGCGGCGTGCTGTGGTCTCCCGACGAATGGCCGGCGGCCTCCTGCCGTCCCTCACCGGGTCAGATCCTGGTCGACCACTCCGGTGCGGCCGACGTGATCAGCGGAGCCGAGCTCGACGACCTCCTCGAACAGGGGTACGCCGCCGACCTCGCGGCCGACGCTCCCGAGTGAGCGCCCGGCTCGCCGAGGTCACGAACCGGTCGGACTGCGGAGGATCGTCTCCATCCGCTTCCCGCGGGCGAGTTCGTCGACGAGCTTGTCGAGGAGGCGGACCTCGCGCATCAGGGGATGCTCCACGTCCTCGACGCGTACGCCGCACACCACGCCCGTGATGAGAACTCGATCGGGGTTCAACGCAGGCGCGTCGGTGATGAACCGCTCGACGGTGGTCCTCTTCCGGACGTGCGCGGTGAGCCGCCGCTGGTCGTATCCGGTCATCCAGCGGATGACCTGATCGACCTCACGCTTCGTGCGGTCCTTCTTCTCCGCTTTGGCGACGTACGCCGCGTAGATCGCCTCGAAGCTCATCGCGCCCACCCGTTGCGCCTGCTTCTCGGCAGCGGTCGAGCCGGTGGTGGATGCGGTGGTGGCCACGAGGTGCCCTCAGACGACCGCAGCCGGCTCGGGAGCGTCGACCCGGTCGTTGACGACGCGCCACGTGGCGGGAACACAGCGCCGCAGGTAGCGGCCGAGACGCACGAACGAACGTCCCGACTCACGGAAGTGGTACCGGATCGGCACCTCGTGGTACCGGTAGCCGCGCATCACGAGATCGAGCGTGAGGACCTGGGCGTAGTTGTAGTCGTGGGCGATCACGGTGTCGCGCGCCGCCGAGTACGACAGTGCCCGATACCCGGACTGCCCGTCGGTGATCGGCACACGCGCCATCCAGCGCACCCATCGGGTGAGGACCTGGTTGCCGAACCGTCGGTGCGGCCGCATGTGTTCGATGGTGCCGGCGAAGCGGCTCCCGACCACGTAGTCGGCGTCGCCGTCGATGATCGGGAGCACGAGGTCGGCGAGATCGGCGGGGTCGTACTCGCCGTCGGCGTCACAGAACGCGACGGCCACAGCGTTGCGCTCAACGCCTTCTCGGAACCCCGTGGCGACCGCCGCCCCGAGTCCCCGGTTCGGACGATGGGTGACGACCGAGGCACCCGCAGCTCGAGCGACCGCGGCGGTCGCATCACTCGACCCGTCGTCGACGACGACGACCTCGACCGGGTGATCACCGATGGACGCCGGCGCTCGCTCGATCACGGCCTCGACGCGCGGCTCCTCGTTGTAGGCCGGGAGGAAGAGCACCACCGGGCGACCGGGGTCGGGCGCGGGCGCATCGACGATCGGCTCGTCGGGCGCCGACGACGCCGCTGCGGTCTCCGCGGCCCGACGTGCGCTGGGCACGCGGAAGCGTCCGAGCATCCCCGGGGTCGGGACGAACGTGGCGACCAGCCCTCCGCCGACTGTGAGGATCGTCTTCGCCACGTGCACGGCCACGGCGATGGCGACCGCCTCGGACGCCGACACACCGGCC
>JBCCTP010000019.1:0-21794 GCA_039198505.1 Actinomycetota bacterium
CATCGGCTCGCTGATGCCCGTCGACTCGATCACGATGTGGTCGAACCGACCTTCCTTCGCCAGCTTGCTCACCTCGATCACGAGGTCGTCGCGCAGCGTGCAGCAGATGCAGCCGTTCGTCATCTCGACCAGCTGCTCGTCGACGCGGAGCACGTCGGAGTTGCGGACGATGCCGGCATCGACGTTGATCTCGCTCATGTCGTTGACGATCACGGCGACCCGTTGATCCTCGCGGTTGTCGAGGATCCGCTGGAGCAGGGTGGTCTTGCCCGCGCCCAGGAAGCCGGAGAGGACGGTGACCGGGACCTTCCCGGCGGCGTTTCCGGCGTCGTTTCCGGCGGCGTTCCCGGTGTCGTGGTCGATCGTCGACGACATCCGCCCAGGATATGAGAACGAGTCTCAGATCAACCCGGTCGGCGTCGATGGCAGTGGTACCCTTCGGATGTCGACGGAGAGCGAAGTCCGGTGAGAATCCGGCGCTGTCCCGCAACGGTGATCCCCGGTCGTGAGGCCGGGGCGAGCCCGGTCGCCTCCCCGCCGACACAGACACCAGAAGCCTGCGAGGACGGGCGTCTCGTCGGTTCCCCGGACCCCGCCGAGCATCGCGTCCCTCGTCTCGACTCGAGGAAGCACCGATGCCGGAACGTGCCGCCGACGACATCCCGACCGACGATCCGCGGCCCAAGGAGCTCCGGCGCGCTCCGTCGCTGGTGCTCGTCAACACCGGTCCCGGCAAGGGCAAGACGTCGGCGGCCGTCGGCGTGATCGTGCGGGCGATCGGTCGGGGCTGGCCGGTCGGGGTCGTGCAGTTCCTGAAGTCCGGCAACTGGAAGACCGGCGAGGAGAAGGTCTGTCGAGATCTCGGCGTCGACTGGTGGACCGAGGGGGAGGGATTCACCTGGGATTCCGACGACCTCGGCCGCGACGAGGCCAAGGCCGCCAGCGCCTGGGACCTCGCCGAGAAGGTCATCGCTGCGGGTGACCATCAGCTCGTCGTGCTCGACGAGATCACCTACCCCGTCAACTGGGAGTGGATCACGGTCGATCGGGTCGTGCGGGCGGTCACCGAGCGCCCCGAGCACGTCAACGTCGTGATCACCGGTCGCAACGCGCCGGCCGAGCTCGTCGACGTCGCCGACACCGTTTCGGAGATCGGTGTCGTCAAGCATGCGTATCAGTCCGGGATCCGGGCGAAGAAGGGGATCGACTTCTGATGGCCCGTCGGCGGGCGCGCGTCTCCACGTCGGTCCTCGTGTGTCGCGGCTGCTGTTGCGGAACCGAGTCCAAGCACCCCGACGTCGACCACGACGGTCACGAGGGGCGTCTGCGCACCGCGGCCGAGGCCGCCGCCGGCCGGGTGATGACGGTCGACTGCCTCGGTCCGTGCGAGCGCTCGAACGTCGTGGTCGTGCGACGGGGCACGCAGCGCACCTGGTTCGGCGACCTCCTCGACGACGATCAGATCGATCGGCTCGGAGCGTGGATCGCCTCCGGCTCCCCCGACGTGCCGGCCGACCTCGCCGCGCATCGGTTCGAGGGCCCCACGCAGCGCGCGAGACGACGATTGCTTCCCGAGCGCGGCGATGACCTGGCCTCCTGGTGCGTCGACGTCATCGGGTCGGGCGGTACGTGGACCATGGGTGTGGTCGGGGCGCTCGCCGAGTTCGACACCGGTGAGGGCGTCGACGCGGCCCTGCGACCCGCAGCACCGGGCGGGGATGGCAAGGTGGTCGAGGCGCAGACGTCGACGGGTGCGATGCGTCTCGTGTTCGACGCGACGACCCGGGCCTTCGCCTTCGGTCAGGTCAACGACCCCGACAAGCTGGCGTCGCGCCTGCTCGTCCGGACCAGCGCGGGACTCCCGCTGACCGACGGGCTCACCGAGGTCGGTCGCGACGGTGGCGCACTGTTCGACCACGAGGCGGAGCAGACGCTGTTCGATCTCGGCCTCGGACGGCGAGCGGCACACTTCATGATCCGCACCGGAGACGACGATCTGATCGATCTGCTCCGACAGCACGACGGGACCCCGGTCGCCGAGATCGACACCGACGTGTTCGCCGCGATCGTCGAGTCGTCACCGACGCGGGTCGTGCGCACCGCGATCGGCCGGATCGAGGTGACGGCGCCGATCCCGCCTCCCGACGGTGAGTCGCCCGCAGGTTCCCACACCCACCTGCGTCCCGCCGACCTCGTGCTCGGACTCGATCTGCCCCACGAGATGGAGGTGCCGGCCGGATGGCACCTCGGTCCGACGCACTACCCACCCCCCACCGCGACCGCTGCTCCGGAGCCGGTCGAACTGAGCTGAACCGCAAGGACCCACACGATGCTGCTCCTCGTCTCCAACGCCGACACCGAACTCCTCGCGCTGCGCTCCGTCGTCGACGACCTCCCCGCCGAGATCGGCGCGGTCCGCTGGGTGCATCCCGATCGCGCCGACGCGGTCGACCTCGACGACGACGTGCGCGTCGTCGTGGTGCGATTGCTCGGCGGCCGCGATGCCTGGGTCGATGACGACGGGCAACGGATGGTCGACCGACTGCGCGACACCTGCGTGGCCCGCGACGTTGCGTTCATCGCGGTCGGAGGAGAGGTCGCTCCCGACCCCGACCTGCTCGCCACGTCGACGGTCCCCACCGGGGTCGCCGCCGAGGTGCACCGCTACCTGGCGGCCGGCGGCCCGGCGAACGTCGCCAATCTGGTGCGCTTCCTCGCCGACACGCTCACGATGAGCGGCCACGGCTTCGAGCCGCCCTCGCCGGTCGCCGACGTCGGCGTCTGGGACGGCGCCGGCATCGGCCCCGACGGCACGCGACGAGACGGCCGACCGCTCGTGGCGGTGCTCTTCTACCGAGCCCATCTCGTGGCCGGGAACACGACACACGTCCGTGACCTCTGCGCGGCACTCGACGCGGCCGGTGCCGACGCGGTGGCGATCTGGACGTACTCACTCCGCCGGGACGGCGACGGCGAGGTCCCGGCGCTGCAGCTGTGCCGCGAGCTGGGCGTCGACACGATCATCACGTCGACCCGTGCGGGCGGGAACACCGTCGACGACGGGGCGGCGTGGGAGGTGCCGGTGCTCGACGAGCTCGGCATCCCGGTGATCCAGTCTCCGTCGTCGAGTGGTTCGTCGTCCGACTGGGCGGAGGACGACGCCGGGCTCTCTCCGCTCGACGTCGCAACCGGGGTGGCGATCCCCGAGTTCGACGGACGCATCATCGGTCCGACTCACTCGTTCAAGGAGGTCGTCGAGGACGGTGACGCCGGCGAGCAGATCCTCGCGACGCGATCGGTCGCCGAGCGCGCCGCGCGGCTCGCCTCGCTGGCCACACGCACCGCCCGTCTCCGCCACACCGCCGACTCAGACCGACGGGTTGCGATCGTCCTGTCGGCCTACCCGACCAAACGCTCGCGACTCGGCAACGCCGTCGGGCTCGACACTCCGGCGTCGGCGATCGAGCTGCTCGCAGCCATGCGCGATGCCGGCTACGTCGTGGACCGGATCCCCGACGACGGCGACGCCTTGATGGAGTCGCTGACGGCGGGGTTCACCTACGACCGGCCCTCGCTGGGCGACGAGCAGGTCGCCATTGCGGTCGGCTCGCTGGCGTCCGACGTCTACACCGACTGGTTCGACACTCTGCCCGACGAGGCGCGTGGGGAGGTCGAAGAGTTGTGGGGTGCCGCCCCCGGCGAGGTCTACGTGCGTGACGGTGCGCTCCACTTCCCCGGTCTCGATCTCGGCAACGTGCTCGTGACGATCCAGCCGCCACGAGGGTTCGGGGCGGATCCGATCGCGACGTACCACGCTCCCGACATCCCCCCGCCGCACCACTACCTCGGCTTCTATCGGTGGCTCGCCGAGTCACGCGCTGATGGCGGCTGGGGCGCCGATGCGATCGTCCATCTCGGCAAGCACGGCACGGTCGAGTGGTTGCCGGGCAAGGCACTGGCGCTGTCGGCCGGGTGTTATCCCGACGCGGCTGTCGCCGATGTCCCGTTCTTCTACCCGTTCATCGTCAACGACCCGGGTGAGGGCACGCAGGCCAAGCGTCGGACCCACGCGGTCGTGGTCGATCATCTGCCTCCGCCGCTGACGCGAGCCGATACCTACGACGACATCGCCAAGCTCGAACAGCACCTCGATGCTCTCGCCAACGCCGAGGCGATGGACCCGGCCAAGGCGCCGGCGTTGCGCCAGCAGGTCTGGGAGGTGCTCGTGTCCGCCGAGATCCATCGCGACCTCGAGCTGGGCGACGCTCCTCCGACCGACGTCGACGAGTTCGACGACATGGTGTTGCACGTCGACGGCTACCTCTGCGCGCTCAAGGACGCGCAGATCCGTGGCGGACTCCACACGCTCGGCCAGGTGCCGACCGACGAGTCACTCGTCGATCTCGTCCTCGCGGTCACCCGGCTGCCGCAGGGTTCGGTGCCGGCGTTGCGAGCCACGGTCGCCGCCGAACTCGACGTGTCGCTCGCCGATGCTGGTCGGGTCGAGGTCGACCGCGTCGAGGCCGAGTGCCGTGAGCGCGTCGAGGCGCTCGCCGCCACCGGCTGGGACGAGGCCGCGACCGACGATTCGACGCTCGGCTGGGTCGCTCGGCGCCTGATCCCCGATCTCCGCCACACCACCGATGAGGTCACGAACCTGCTCGCCGGTCTCGGTGGACGACACATCCCCGCAGGGCCGAGCGGCGCGCCCAGCCGCGGCGCCGCCAACGTGCTGCCGACCGGTCGCAACTTCTACTCGGTCGACCCGAAGGCGATCCCCTCACCGCTGGCGTGGGAGGTCGGGTCGACACTCGCCGAACGACTGGTCGAACGCCACGTCGACGAGACCGGTGTCGCGCCCACGACCGTCGGGCTCGTGCTGTGGGGAACGGCCTGCATGCGGACCGCCGGTGACGACGCTGCCGAGGCACTGGCACTCCTCGGGGTCCGCCCGACCTGGGACGAGCAGAGCCAACGTGTGACGGGCCTCGAGGTGATCCCGCTCGACGAACTCGGCCGGCCCCGCGTCGACGTGACACTCCGGATCTCGGGCTTCTTCCGCGACGCCTTCCCGCACGTGATCGCTCTGCTCGACGAAGCCGTCGAGATGGTGGCCGGGCTCGACGAGCCGGCGGACATGAATCCGATCGCCGCCGCCGGCGCCGACGACGCCCGCCTGTGGGGGCCGCCGCCCGGCGGCTACGGGTCGGGCATCCTCCCGGTGATCGAGCAGGGATCGTGGCGCACCCAGCAGGACCTCGCCGAGGTGTACCTCGCCTGGTCGGGCTTCGCCTACGGACGGGATCGACACGGGGACGCCGACCCCGACGGCATGGCTCGCCGGTTCGCGGCGATCGACATCGCGGTCAAGAACCAGGACAACCGCGAGCACGACATCTTCGACTCCGACGACTACCTCCAGGACCACGGCGGCATGGTCGCCGCCGTGCGCGCGTTGACCGGCTCCGCGCCGAAGGCATGGTTCGGCGACACGGCCAATCCGGCCGATCCGCAGGTCCGCACGCTCAAGGAGGAGGCGGCTCGGGTGGTGCGCAGCCGGGTCCTGAACCCCAAGTGGATCGCGGCGATGCGCGAACACGGGTACAAGGGGGCGTTCGAGCTCGCGGCCACCGTCGACTACTTGTTCGGCTACGACGCGACGGCCGACGTGCTCGAGGACTGGATGTACGAACGGGTCACCGACGCCTACGTCGGCGATGCCGAGATGCGTAAGTTCTTCGAGCAGTCGAACCCGTGGGCGTTGCGGTCGATCGCCGAGCGTCTGCTCGAGGCCGACGGCCGCGACATGTGGAACGCGTCCGACGAGGCCCGCGCGACGCTCACATCCGCCGTTCTCGAAGCGGAGGGGTGGGAGGAGACGCGGTGACCGACGCGGGCGGTGACTGGCGTGCGGCGTTCCCGTTCGACGCGGTCGTCGGGCACGACGATGCCAAGCTCGCGCTGCGCCTCGCTGCGCTCGACCCGCTGATCGGCGGTGTGCTCCTACGCGGTCAGAAGGGCTCGGCGAAGACCACGCTCGCCCGCGGTCTCGCCGCCGAACTCGGCGACGCGCCGTTCGCCGAGCTCCCGCTCGGGGCGACCGAGGACCGCGTCGTCGGCACGCTCGACACCCGCGCCGCGCTCACCGGCGGCGAGATCCGGTTCCAGCCCGGCCTGCTCGCTGCAGCAGACGGCGGAGTGCTCTACGTCGACGAGATCAACCTGCTCGCCGATCACCTGGTCGACGTTCTCCTCGATGTCGCCGTGTCGGGCGAGAACGTGGTCGAACGCGACGGGGTGTCGCACCGGCATCCCGCTCGGTTCGTGCTCGTGGGATCGATGAATCCCGAGGAGGGTGAGCTCCGTCCCCAGCTGCTCGACCGCTTCGGGCTCTGCGTGAACGTCACGGCGTCGACGTCGGTCGACGAACGCGTCGAAGCGGTCCGGCGCCGTCTCGCGTTCGACGCCGGTGGGTCGATCGACACGGGGGCGTCCGACGAATGGAGCCCGAGCGACCGATCGGCCGAGATCGGTGACGACGTCCTCGACGCCGCGACGCGACTCGCGCTCTCGGTCGGCGCCGAAGGCCTCCGCGCCGACCTCACCCTGTGTCGAGCCGCGGCCGCCCTCGCGCGTGCTGAACGCCGAACGAACGTCGACGTCGACGACCTCCGACGGGTCGCGCCGCTCGTCCTCGCCCACCGCAGTCGTCGCGGACCGTTCGATCCCCCGGTCGTGCCGCCCGACGATTTGGAGCGGTCGATCGACGACGCACTCGACGAGCCCGAGAGCCAGGACGACACCACCGACGATGCTCCGTCGGATGGTGGCGACGGAGACCGCGATCGATCGAGTCCGGGCACTGGCGATCGACCGGTCGACCTCGGCCCGATGCGCCGGGTCACGGTGCCGAGCGAGCGCCGATGGAGCGAGTCGGATCGTGGGGCGGTCGTCGGGGACCGGCCGGCCGGGCCCGGTGACCGGGTGGCCGTCGTCCCGACGATCCGGAACGTGGCCGGGCGACGGGCCGGGTCACCGGCCGAGGCGATCGCGGACGGCGACCTGCGTACGGCGGTCCGTCGGGAGCTGCGGAAGCGGACGATCGTGTTGTGCGTCGACCTCAGCGGATCGATGGGTGCACCCGAGCGCGCCGAGGCCGCCACGGGCACCGTGCTCGGCCTGCTCACCACCGCGTACGAGACCCGCCAGGCGGTGGCGCTCGTGACGTTCCGCGACGACGAGGCGACCACCATCCTGGCGCCCACGACCAGCGTGGAGATCGCGCGGAACCGCCTCGAGGGGCTCGCCACCGGCGGGTCCACGCCGCTCGCTGCCGGAGTCGCCGAGGCGTTCGCGGTGGCCGACCGTTCGCTCGGCTCCGACTCCGACGCCCTGGTGGTGGTGCTCACCGACGGGCGAGCCACCGGTGACGACGGGCTCGAGCGGGCGTACGAGGTCGCCGGCCGAGTCGCCGCTTCGCGAGTCGACGCGTTGGTGATCGACTGCGAGACCGGCACCGTCCGACTCGGCCTGGCCCGCCGGCTCGCTGACGCACTGGGCGCTCGGTGTCTCGACGTCGACGAGTTGCGACCCTCGACGTTGGTCGAGACGATCACCGGCCATCTTCGCTCACGCTGAGTCGGCGATGCCCCGGTCCGTTCCCGATCCCGGCGCTCACGGTGGCGACGGCGCCCGTGTCGCCTCTGCGCTGGGGCTCGATCCGAGCGACGTCGTCGACCTGTCGGCCAGCTTCAACCCGTTCGCACCGGACGTGGCCGCTCTCGTCGCCGACCTGACGCGATCCAACCCGGCGACGGTCGAGCGGTACCCCGACTCGCGCGGAGCGACCGAGAGCCTCGCCCACGCGCTCGGGGAGGATCCGGATCGTGTCGTCCTCACGAACGGCGCGGCGGAGGCGATCGCACTGGTCGCAGGGGAGCAACCGGTGGGCGAGGTCGTCGATCCCGAGTTCTCGCTCTACCGGCGCCACCTCTCATCGGTCGAGCTGGGCGCTCCGCGTTGGCGGTCGAACCCGTCGAACCCGCTCGGACGGCTCGCCGCGGGTGACGACACGGCGGGGGTCTGGGACGAGTCGTTCTTCGCGCTCGCGACCGGGCGGTGGAGCCGCGGGGACGCGGACGCCTGGCGGATCGGTTCCCTGACCAAGCTCTGGGCGTGCCCTGGTCTGCGGCTCGGGTACGTGATCGCCCCCGACTCCGAGCGCGCCCAGAGGGTCCGCGGCCGCCAGCCGCAGTGGGCGGTGAACGGTCTGGCACTCGCCGCCGTTGCGCCGCTGCTCGCGGCCACCGACCTCGTCGGCTGGCATCGGGCGATCCTCGATGCACGATCGTCGTTCGCCGACGAACTCCGTTCGTCGGGCTTCGTGGTGACCGACACCGACGTGAACTGGTTGCTCGTCGAGTCGACCGACCTGCGGTCTCGGCTCGCTCCGCACGGCGTGGTCGTCCGCGACTGCACGTCGTTCGGTCTGCCGGATCTCGTGCGCGTCGCGGTGCCGCCGCCCGCCGCCACCGAACGGGTCGTCGGCGCATTCGCCGCGGTCGGCCCGTGAGCTCTGCGATCACCGGTTCGGTCCTCGGCGCATCGGCCGGCCTCGCCATCGACCGACTCGTCGGGGAGCCTCCCGACTCCGTTCATCCCGTCGTGTGGTTCGGCCGCGCCATGACGCGCCTCGAGGAGACGACCTACGCTGACCGACGGATTCAGGGCGCGGGACACGCGTTGATCGGTGTCGGTGCTGCGGCCGCGATCGGTGCCATCGTCGAGCGGTTCCTCGGCCGGGCGGCCGCGGCCGCGCTGTCGACGGCACTGTGCGTGGCCGGCTCGATGCTCGACGACGAAGCGATCGCCGTCGCGTCGCTGGTGCAATCAGGTGACGTCGACGGAGCACGCCGTCGACTCCGAGCGCTCGTCGGACGGGACACCGACGAGCTCGACGAGTCGGAGATCAGCCGGGCGGTCATCGAGTCCGTCGCCGAGAACACGGTGGACGCGGTCACGGCGTCGTGGTGGTGGGCGAGCCTCGGCGGTGCACCCGCCGCGCTGGCACATCGGGCGAGCAACACGCTCGATGCGATGGTCGGTCATCGAACCGAGCGCTACGCGCGCTTCGGCTGGGCGAGCGCACGTCTCGACGACGTACTCGCGTACGTTCCCGCACGACTCACGGCACTCACCGTTGCGGTGGTCCGCCCTCCCCGCGCGGCTGCGATCGCCCGGTCGATCCGCCGCGACGCCGGCCGGCATCCATCGCCGAACGGCGGGGTCGTCGAGGCGGCGTTCGCGGCTGCGCTCGACGTGCGACTCGGCGGCACCAACCGGTACGCCGGGGGAGTGGAGGACCGGGGCACGCTCGGGTCGGGGCGCGCGCCCCGCGTCGACGACATCGATCGGGCGATCCGTCTCCGACGTCAGGTCAGCGCAGCGCCCGCTTTCGCCGCCGCTGGCCTCGTCATGGTGACGCAGCTGCGCAGGAGCGTGGCCGGCTGCTGACCGGAGATCTTGATCGCTCGTCCGCCCGGGTGCCGCGTGTGCTGTGGGGATGTCGGCGCTGTCGAGCAGTACGGTTGACGGCGGTGGACGAGCGTCGCGTACCGGACGACCATGTGGCGTGTGCCGTCGACACGCTGGCGCTCCTGGCCAGCGCCTCGCGTCTGCGGATCATCCACGCGCTGTTGCACGAGAGCCCGCTGGCGGTCGGTGTTCTCGCCGATCTCGCGGATCTCAGTCTCTCTGCCACCTCGCAGCACTTGAATCGGATGCGGCGTGCGGGTGTGCTGAAGGCGACGAAGGACGGCGTCAACGTGCTCTACGAGCTGGCCGACGACCGGTTCGTGAATCTCGCTGACGCGGCGTTCTGGTACGCCGAGCACATGGTCGACTCCGATCATCACCACCACCACGACGACGATCATCGCCGCCATCAGATTCCGGCCCGGGCACCTCCGCGACCGTGACCGCCGCTGGGGAGGCGCATGGGGTGCGTCGCCACGCGGTGCCGCCGACGGTTCGGTCCGCCTGCAACCGACGGCGTCGGCGTCGTCCTCGCCCAGCCGTGCGCTCACTCGAGGTGGGCCGGATGGATGGCCCGCATGACGGAGTACCCGGTCGGGCGGAAGCCGGCACCGAGCCAGAACGGCCGGGAGAGTGGATTCGCCGGCGAGAACGAGACCGAGATCGCACCGTGTCCTCGCTCGCCGGCGAGTTCGATCGCTCGGGCCACGAGTGCTGCCGCAACGCCACGACCGCGATGGTTCGGGGATGTGGCGGTCGGTCCGATGAACGGGCGCTGATGTTCGAGCAAGCGCCCGTCATCGGGTGACGTGGGTTCGACGATCAGGAGACCGGCGTCGACACCGTCGACACGGGCGATCAGCGGCACGTCACCGCGTTCGCGCATTCCGAGCAACCGTCGATGACGCATCCTCTCGCGACTCGGTGCGTCGACCGAGCCGTAGATCGGCGGTGCGCCGCGAAAGCTGCGCTCGACTTCGGCCAACTCGACGATGGAGTCCAGGTCGTCTTCATCGCCGATCCGGACGTCGGCGTCGGTCGGCAACGACATGCCGTTTTCGGTCCCGCGGGCCGCGCTGACACCGATGCGTCCGAACCCGAGATCGGCGACGGCCTCCTGCAGCTCCGGGATGGCGAGGTGGTCCACCGTGTGGCGGAACGCACCTCGTTCGAGCAGATACGGAGCTGCGTCGGCGTACATCGCAGCGAAGGTCCCGGTGGCGTCCGCCGACGGATCGATCGAGAATCCCGTCGACGAGGCCGTCGCGTACTCGGCGTCGACCGTGAAGGTGAGCACGCCGACCACGCGCTGGCCCTCGCATGCGACGACTGCGACGGACTCGTCGACGAGGTCGATCGCCCGAGCACACGTCTCGATGTCGGTGAAGCGACGCGAGATCGCTGGGAGGGCCTCGACCGCGACCTGTTGCTCGCGAGCGAGCAACGCAGCCATCGCGGCCCCGTCGGCATCGTGACGCGGTCGAGCTCTCGGTCGAGTCGTCATTCGATCCTCGGGACGCGTGGGCGAGGGCCGTGGTCCAGCGGCGGGGCGATCTCACGAGCATGATCGCCCCGCCGCCCGGTCAGCTCTCCTCGGGGTACAGCAGCTCGAACAGTTGCTCCGCGGACCACGGGAGACCCGGACTGCTCCCGACGAGTCCGGCGACGTTCCCGATCCGACCCTGCTCCGCGGCCGGCCAGGTGGGGAACAGGCCGAGCACACTGTCGTTGCCGCCCGGGTCCATCGTGGCGTCCGTCATGATCACGTCGAGCGGGGTGACGACGAGTTCCTCGGCGGAGAAGCTCGTGTACTGACCGCGGTCGGGAGAGACGAACGGGTTGAAACCACCGACGCGCTCGATGATGTCTTCGTTGGTCCCGCCGGTGTACACGCCGTTGATCTCGCTCCCGTCCGCCGGGCCGACGAGGATCGCGACACGGACCGGGTCACCCTCCGGCACCCGGGCCTCGACCTCCGCCATCTTGGTCGACATCTCGTCGACGAGCTCAGCGGCCTCAGCCTGACGGTCGACGATCACACCGAGTTCGGTGATGTCTTCGAGAACCTGATCGAAGCCCCGGTTCTTCAGCGTCTCGGCCTCCTCCGGTGTCGGATCCGACTTGTCCTGGGCGCAGAGGCTCTCGGGGAGCCAGGTCGCGATGCCGGCCTCGTTGAGGTCCTCGCGGCCGAGGAATCCGGCCTCCTCGTTCCACGCGAAGTCGCTCGCCGTCACGATGAGGTCGGGGGACATCTCGAGAATCGCCTCCCGGCTCGGCTGATCCGTCGTGGTCGAGATCCCCTCGTAGTCGGCATCGCTGAGGCCCGGGTAGGTCGACCCTTCGACGAACGTGACCCAGCTCTGGATCGTGTCGCCGAGGCCCCAGATGAGCAGCGGTTCCTCGAACTCGTAGTAGACGACGATGCTCTCGGGAGGCCCCTCCAGCGTGGATTCCACTCCACACGTCTCGAACGTCAGCGGGTACGTCGTCCTCAACCCTTCCGCCTCGGCACCGGATTCCTCGTCATCGGTGGGCTCCGAGGCCGACGCCGAATCGGATGCCGGCTCCGTCTCGGGGGCCGCTTCCGAGCCCGTGTCCGGTGCGGCATCGTCCTCTGCACTCGAGTCGTCGCTTCCGCACGCGGCGGCGAGCAACATCATCGGCAGCGCGATGGCGGTGATCAAACGTGTTCGTGACATGTGGGGTTGCTTTCTCTCGGGAGGGGGCTGAAGGAGAACTGGGGCCGTCCGGTGTCGGGGTGGAGCCCGACGCTGGCGCGAACGGCGAAGACCTCTTCGATGAGCGCCGGGGTGAGCACCTCCCCGGGCGGGCCGCAGCCGACGACTGCACCGTCCTGCAGGACGGCGACCCGGTCGGCGTACGCAGCGGCGTGAGTGAGTTCGTGCAGCGCAGCGATGACGGTGACGCCGTCGAGCGAGGCGACCAGACCGAGGATCTCGAGCTGCGCGGAGATGTCGAGGTGGTTGGTCGGCTCGTCGAGACCGAGGATCGAGGGCTCCTGGGCGAGGGCGCGGGCGATGAGAACCCGCTGCTTCTCTCCACCCGACAGGGTGTGGAAGACGCGGGCGGCGAGGTGAGCGGCGCCGGTGCGCTCGAGTGCATCGGCGCAGATGCGATCGTGGGACGCCCCGATGCGCGCCATGCGACCGAGATACGGCGTCCGACCCATGCGCACGACATCGGCGACGGTGAAGTCGAAGTCGTCTGGTCGCTCTTGTGCGACGACGGCGATCGTGCGAGCGACGTCGACGGATCGCAGTCGCCACACGTCGGTTCCATCGACGCTCACGGTGCCCTCGTGGGGCCGCAGCGCGCGGTACAGGGTGCGCAGGAGCGTCGACTTGCCGCTGCCGTTGGGGCCCACGAGTGCGAGGACCTCACCGCTCACCAACTCGAGGTCGATCGATCGGACGATCGGCGTCCCACCGAGGACGACGTCGACACTGCGGAGCTCGGCTCGGGTCATCGTCCCGACGCCCAGGTGTTGTTGCGCACCATGATCGCGAGGAACGCGGGTCCCCCGATGGCGGCGGTGAAGATGCCGATCGGCAGTTCGCCCGGCGCTGCGACACGTCGCGCGATCACGTCGACGCCGACGAGGAAGATCGCGCCACCCAAGACGGCGACGGGGAGCAGTCGTCGGTGGTCGGGTCCGACGGCGAGACGGGCCGCGTGCGGGATCATCAGTCCGACGAACCCGATTCCGCCGGCGACGGAGATGCAGGCACCGGTGACCAGCGAGGCCAGGATCAGCAGCCACACGCGAGATCGGCTGACACGGATCCCGAGCGAGGCTGCGGTGTCGTCGCCCATGACCAACGCGTTCATCTTCGGGCCCTGCACGGTGAGCCATCCGCCCACGAACACCAGCGCCGCCGTCGGGATCGCGAGGTCCGACCACTCGGCGCTCGCGAAGCTGCCGAGCAGCCAGAAGATCACCCCGCGCAGCTGGTTCGGCTCGGCCTGCAGCTGCAAGAAGCTCGTGACCGCCGAGAACACGTACCCGACCGCAACGCCGGCGAGGATCAGTCGTGTCGAGTTCACCTGACCGGCACGCTGGCCCAGAGCGAGGGTGAGCAACAGCGATGCGAGCGCCCCGAGGAACGCGGCGGCCGAGAGTCCGAGGCCGAAGACGGCCGACGAGCCGAGGACGATGACGGCGACGGCCGCAGCCGAGGCTCCGGCGGCGGCGCCGAGGATGTACGGATCGGCGAGCGGGTTCCGCACGACCGCCTGCAGACACAACCCGGCCACTGCGAGTCCGGCGCCGACGACTGCGGACAGCAGCACCCGCGGCAGACGGATGGTCCAGATGATCTGCTCGACCTCGGGCGCCACGTCGGGTGAGCGACGCAGGAGACGAGCGGAGACGACTTCCCACACCTCGTCGGCCGGAATGCCGACGGCGCCGATGCCCGTGGCCACCACGATCGTCACGGGGAGCAGGAGGAGGAGAACGACCGAGAGGACCGGGACGGCAGCACCGGGAAGCACGCCGTCCGTGCGCTGGAGCGAGAGCGGGACGGGATCGGCCGTGCCCACCCCGTTCGGCGGGGCCTCGACGACCGCGTCGTCGATGTCGATCTCAGAGCGCACGAGGACGAACCGCGGTGACGCGGTGACCGGATGGAGGCACGGACGTCGGTCTCATCGCGGGGTTCGGCGGAGGGTCACGGCGGAGGTGGGGGTCGTCTGCGAACGGGAATGGTTCTCTCTCGCTCGGCTGACGGTAACAGACCCTTGAGGAGATGAGCGCATGCTCAAGTCTTGGGGAAGACTTGAGGAGTTGCTCAAATATGCAACAATGACGGACGATGCGCGACGTCGAGGTCCATCGCCGGCTGCTCGCTCTGGGCGCCGCTGAGGGGCCGGCGCTTCGACGCGTCATCGTGCTGGGTCTGGCGGTCTCCGCCACCTACCTCGCGGTCGGCGTGATCACGGCGATCGCCGTCGACCGGGCCTTCGCCGGGGCGGCGTTCTCGACGGTCGCACCGTTGGTCGCGGCTGCGGCGGTGCTGGTCGGCGTCCGGGTCGTGCTGATCAGCGCGCGAGAGGGGGCGAGCGCCGAAGCGTCGGTGCGCATCACTGCGGGCCTCCGACGACGACTGTTGGCGAAGGCCTTCGAGATGGGTCCGGCGTGGTTGGCCGACCGTCGCGCCGGCGAACTCGACGTCACGCTGGTCGAAGGCGTACAGCGCCTCGACGTCTACTACCGCCGGTTCGCTTCCCAGGCGGTCGTGGCGGGGTTGTCCACGCTCACCGCGCTGGCGGTCATCGCCGTGATCTCACCGCTCGTCTCGCTGGTGATCATCGGGGCGATCGTGCTCATGGTCGTGCTGCCGCACTGGGAGATGAGGCGGCTCGACGTCCGCCTCACGGTCGCGAACGAGCGCTACGCCGATTTGTCGTCCGAGTTGGTCGACGCCATGCAGGGGATGTCGGTCCTCAAGGCCTACGGGGCGGACGGCCGGACCGAGGAGGACCTGTACGAACGCATCACCACGGTGCGCGACGACAACATCGCGTTCTCGCACACCGGGGGAGTCGTCTGGGGGATCATCGGGTGGCTGACGGCGATCGCCGGTGGGCTCGCGCTCGCCGTCGCTGCGCTCGACCTGGCCGATGGCGGCACGACGAACACTCGCGTCTTCCTGGTGCTCCTGCTCGTCGGCGAGTGTCTCCGGCCGGTCAATGACCTGGGTCTGGCGTACCACTTCGCCATGACGTCGGTGGACCCGGCGCGCAAGATGCTGGCGATCCTCGACGAGAAACCGCCGATCACCTCTCCGGTCGAGGGGCCCGAGCCCCCGACGCTCGACGCCACGATGTCCTTCGACGACGTGACCTTCGCCTACCGCCCGGGTGATCCACCCGCGCTCGAGGGTCTCGACCTGACGGTGGACCGTGGCGAGACGGTCGCGGTCGTCGGCCGGTCGGGAGCCGGCAAGTCGACGCTCGTCAATCTCCTGCTGCGTTTCTACGACCCGGACACGGGCACCGTCCGCATCGGAGGGCACGACCTGCGACGTCTTCCGATCGCCACGGTCCGCTCGATGACCGCCGTCGTGTCCCAGGACGCGTTGGCGTTCCACGGCACGATCCGAGCGAACCTGCTCTTGGCTCGTCCGGAGGCGACCGACGAGCAGCTCGACGCCGTTCTGGTGGCTGCACGTCTCGACGGCTTCGTGTCGGAGCAACCCGACGGCCTCGACACGGTGATCGGCGAACGCGGCGCTCGCCTGTCGGGCGGCGAGCGGCAGCGTCTCGCGATCGCCCGAGCGCTGCTGCAGGACGCCCCGATCCTCATCCTCGACGAGGCGACCGCCAGCGTCGACGTCGCCAACGAGACGGCGATCCAGGCGGCGCTCGACGAACTGACCGCCGACCGCACGGTGCTGGTGATCGCCCACCGCCTGTCGACCGTCGTCGACGCCGATCGCGTCGTCGTCCTCGACGGGGGTCGCGTGGTCGAGGTCGGAACGCACGCCGAGCTGTCTGCCGCCGACGGTCCGTATCGCCGGCTCGTCGCGGCGCAGGAGGTCTCATCGTGACCACGACCGAGAGAGCCGAGACCGAGACCGACGAGAACGTCGACACCGCGGACGATGCGCTGACACTCGACACGTCCGCCGCGTCGGTCGGTGCCGTCGCAGCGGTCACACGTACGTTGCGCGCAGTACGGCCGTTGGCCGGCCTGCTGCGGCCGTACCGCGGGCTGTTCGTCGGCGCCGTGGTCACCGACGTGGGGAGCCGCGTCCTGCAGGTCGCAGCAGCGGCCGCTGGCGCCTACCTGATCGGGCGGGCGGCGTCGGGCGCGACCACCGAGGAGCTGTGGCCGCTCATCTGGGTCATCCTCGGGCTGTCTCTGCCCGCTGCGGTCCTCGCCGGGCTGTACAACCTCTGGACGCACCAGATGTCGTACCGGATGCTCGCCGAGCGGCGGCTCACGACGTTCCGCAAGGTGCGCGAACTCGCCCCCGGCTACTTCCACCGCGCCCGTTCGGGTGACGTTGCGTCGAGTGCCATGGGTGACATGGAGGTGCTCGAGCTCTTCACCTCCCACATCGTCCCGCCTGCGCTCGTCGCCGTCCTGGTCCCCGGCGCCGCGCTGGTCGGCCTCGGACTGATGCACCCGCTGCTGCCGCTGGTCCTGCTGCCGGTGCTCATCGCGGTCGCGACCGTGCCCGGCTGGCTGCTGGAGCAGGCCAACGAGGACGCTGAACAGATCCGCGGCGGAGTCGGACAGCTGTCCTCCGACGTCGTCGACGCGCTCCAGGGCGTCCGCGAGATCGCCGCCCTCGGAGCCGAGGCCGAGATGCTGCGCCGCCTCGACGAGCGACAGGATCGGCTCGCGAAGGCCAACGCCCGGCACGGTCGACGCGCGGGACGGGAGCACGCGGCGACCGATGGGCTCCTGGCCCTCGGTGTCCTCGTGACCGTGCTCGCCGCCGGTGCCCTGGTGGAAGCCGGACGACTCGAACCGGCGCTCTATCCCGCCGCGGTCGTCGTCGCTGCGGCGTCGTTCGGACCGGTCATCGCCGTGTCCCGGCTCGCGCAGGAACTCGCCAACATCGCCGAGGCGTTCGAGCGCATCGGTCGTTTGCTCGACCAGGAACCCGACGTGACCGATCCGGCCCACCCGGCGACGCCCCCGGCCGGCACCGGTGCCATCCGCTTCGATGACGTCACCTTCACCTACCCCGGCGCACCGTCACCGGCGCTGCGAAGGGTCTCGTTCGAGGTTCCGCCCGGAGGGCGGGTCGTGCTCGTCGGCCACTCGGGCGCCGGGAAGTCCACCTGCGCCGCGCTCCTCCAGCGCCACTTCGACCCCGACCGCGGTCGCATCACGATCGACGGCGTCGACCTCCGGGACCTGCCGTCCGCCGCCGTTCGCGATCTCCTCGCCGTCGTTCCGCAGGACACGCATTTGTTCCGCCGCTCGGTGCACGACAACGTGCGCCTGGCCGACCCCGATGCCGACGACGACGACGTCGACCGAGCGCTCGACGTCGCACACGCCCGGCGATTCGTCCGTGCGCTCCCCGACGGCGGCGACACGAGGCTCGGCGAGCTCGGCACCGGACTGTCCGGAGGGCAGCGGCAGCGCATCGCCATCGCACGGGCGCTGCTCGCCGACCGCCCACTCGCTCTCCAGGACGAGGCCGTGTCGAATCTCGACACCGAAACCGAGCGAGCGATCAACCGTGCGCTCGCGACCACCGCCGAGGGTCGCACGACGCTGCTGATCGCCCATCGGCCGTCGACCATCCGCACCGCAGATCAGGTCATCGTGCTCGAGCACGGTGAGGTCACCGCCGTCGGCACCTACGACGACCTGATCGCCGTCGCCGACGGTCCGTTGCCGCGGCTGCTCGATCACCCCAGCAGCTGACGAGCCGCGACGGGGATCCCGAGCCCGACCCGCGTTCTCGTGGAGTTCGTGCGCAGTCAGTGCGCACTCTCCCCATGGGATCGCTGGGGTCACCCGTCAACCGGACGGGGTCCGGCCGGGCCGCGCCCGCTCACTCGACCGGGCGTCCGTGAGCGTCAGCTCATGTGGCGCAACGCGCTGACGTGGTACCGAGCGCGGAGCTGGATCCCGCCGTCGCCCACCACCGCGAACGAGGCGAGGTGATCGACGAAGCGCGACCTCGCCTCGGCGCCGACTCCGGCGCCGTCGAACGCCTCGAACAGTTGCGCCCAACCGCCCGCCCAGCGTTCGAGCTGATCGGCGGCGTCGGCCACCGAGGCGAACGGTATGAGCAACTCGTCGGTGTGCGTGGCGGCCACCTCGAAGGCGGTCCCGGCGCACAGTGACTCGACCTCGGTCGTCCAGGGTGACATGTCGAGCATCGGTGGCCGCTCGGGGAACAGCTCGATCAACGACTCGGACGGAATGAAGACCCCGGCCGGGTCCCAGCCTGCGACACCGATCACACCGCTGGAGGCCAGCAATCGCCCGAGACCCGAGAGCGTCGCCGATGGATCCGGCGAGAAGATGACGCCGAAGGACGACGTGATCACGTCGAACGGGTCGCCGGAGACCTGGTCGTCGAGCTGGTCGAAATCGCCGATCACGAACCGGACCTCGACACCTGCGTCGGACGCCCGTCGCCGGGCGATCTCGACGAGTTCGTCGGTGAGGTCGATGCCGACGACGGAGGCACCCCGCCGTGCGGCTTCGATGGCGACCACGCCGGTGCCGGTGGCCACGTCGAGCAGGTGTCGCCCGTCGAGGGGTTCGCCGGCGACCTCGGCCACGTGGTCGAGAACGGCCAGTGACGCGTGCGCGATCCAGTCGCCGACGATCTCGTACGACCCTCGCCGCCAGAGTGCGCGCCGTGGATCGACGTCGTCGGGGTCGATGTCGCTCACCGGTCGAGGTTGATGCGGGTCACCAGTCGAGATCGCAGGACATGTCCCACTCGGGGAGTGGGTCGGAGTAGTTCTCCCACGCGTCGGGCCCGGCTGCGAACTCGTCGCCGGTGAGGACGCAGCGGTCGAGGCGCTCACGGATCGCCGCTTCGTCGAGGTCGATGCCGATGAAGACCAGCTCGGTCTGGCGATCGCCCACGACCGGGTCCCAGCGCGTCATCAGGTCGGCCCGCTCCTCGTCGGACTCGAACTCCCACTCGTCCTCGGGGGTGGCGGCGAACCATGGGGCCAGCGGCTCGATCATCACCGACAGGCCGGCCTGACTCCAGAGCGCCTGCACGTCGGGTCGGGTGGCGAGCCACAGGAACCCCTTGCTCCGCAGGACCCCGGGCCACTCGTGTTCGAGTTCGTCGGCGAGTCGCTGCGGGTGGAACGGCCAGCGGTGGCGGTAGACGAACGACGAGATGCCGTACTCCTCGGTCTCGGGCGTGGGTTCGCCGTTGAGCGCCGTGACCCAGCCGGGTGCCGTGGCCGCCTCGTCTTCGTCGAACAGGCCGGTGTCGAGCACGGCGTCGAGCGGAACGTCGCCCCGTTCCGCCACGACGATCTGGGCCCGCGGGTTCAGGTTGCGGACGACGGCCACGACGCGTTCGAGGTGCTCGGCGGTGACCAGGTCGGGCTTCGACACGACCAGGACGTCGGCGAACTCGACCTGATCGACGAGCAGGTCGCTCACCGAACGATCGTCTTCGTCGTCGCGGCCGACACCGAGGTCGGCGAGTTCCTCGAGGACGTCGAAGCGATCGAGGAAGGTCGCGGCGTCGACGACGCTGACCATCGTGTCGAGCTTGGCCAACGACGACAGGCTCTTGCCGTCGATGTCCTCGAACAGGAACGTCGCCGCCACCGGCATCGGCTCGCTGATGCCGGTCGACTCGATCAGCAGGTAGTCGAAGCGGTCTTCGCGGGCGAGTCGGGCGACCACCAGCAGCAGGTCTTCGCGCAGCGTGCAGCAGATGCAGCCGTTCGACATCTCGACGAGCTTCTCCTCGGTCCGGTCGAGGGCGGCACCATCGGCGACCAGTGACGCATCGATGTTGACCTCGCTCATGTCGTTGACGATCACGGCGACGCGGCGTCCCTCTCGGTTGGCGAGGACGCGATTCAGCAGGGTCGTCTTTCCGGCTCCGAGGAATCCCGAGAGCACGGTCACGGGCAGGAGTGAGGACGTGGAGGACATGGTCCCAGCCTACTCAGGAGTGAGAATCATTCTCCCGAGTGGATCGCCGCGTCGTGGTGCTGGTCGTGATGGTCACCGTGGTGGTGGTCGTGCTCGTGGTGGTGGTCGTGCTCGTGGTGGTGGTCGTGCTCGTGGTGATGGTGTGGCTCGCCGTGTTCATCGACGGTGATCACCACCAGATCGGTGGGGCTCTGGCGCTCGGGCCCGAACAGCGAAGTCAGATCGAGGCGGTGTCCCACCACCTGGACCAGGACGAGTTCGCACCGATCACCGGCGGCGAGCTGCACGATTCCCTTGGCGCGGGCGATCGTGCGGCCCGGGAAGCGAGTCGGGAGGTCGGCGACGAGGGCGTCGATCTCGGAACGCGTCATCGGCCGGTCGATCGGAACCGCATGGGTCTCGTGGAGGTCGAAGAGGGTCGGACCGGGCACACCGCTGGCGTCGCGGTCCCGGTGGCCTCCCAGCGCGATGAACCGTCCCAACGTGCCGGGTTCACGGCGACCCTGGCTGCCGTCGACGACCGGTGTCCCGGGTGCGAGTCGTCGCAGTCGAGCGCGTGCCGCACCGATCGTCGACTCGTCGACCAGATCGGCCTTCGTCAGGACGAGGAGGTCGGCGGCCTCGATCTGCGCTTCCTGGTGGAGCCGGATCCATCGGGGAACGGTGTCGTCGACGAGTTGATCGACCGCGACCACGATCACGACGCCGTCGAGGAGGAACCCGGCCGAACGCCCCCACGGGATCACGTTCTTGGGCTCGGCGATGCCCGACAGTTCGATGACGAGATGGTCGGGAGGCTCGGGGCGCGCCCGGATCGAGTCGAGCGCAGCTCCCATGTCGTCCACCGACGTGCAGCAGACGCACCCGTCGGTGAGCTCGATCGAGGCACCGTCGCACCCCTTGATCAGCGAGGCGTCGATGTTGATGGCCCCCGCATCGTTCACGACCACTGCGATCGGACGGTCGGCGATCGTGAGGACCTCGTTGATGGCGGTGGTCTTGCCGGCGCCCAGGTAGCCGCCGACGAAGGTGATCGGCACACGCCGCCCGTCCCACGGGAGGAACTCGGGCTCCTGGTACGGCCGATCTGCCGCCACCGGATCCACGACGTCAGCATATGTCTGGCTCCCGGAGCGGAACAGGAGTGATTCTCGATCGGTGGTACCGTCGCGCCCGTGACCGACGTCGACCACAGCGGCGCCGGCGCGACCGCCGCCGCACTGATCGGGATCGTGACCGTGTCCGATCGGGCGAGCCGCGGTGAGTACGAAGAT
Source organism: Actinomycetota bacterium (assembly GCA_039198505.1). Lineage (GTDB taxonomy): Bacteria > Actinomycetota > Acidimicrobiia > Acidimicrobiales > Ilumatobacteraceae > Ilumatobacter_A. The sequence continues at coordinate 21,445 of JBCCTP010000019.1, forward strand.
CGCGGTGGGCCGGCGATCCGCGAGTACCTCGAACGCGTGCTCACGTCCGACTGGTCCGACGAGTCGGTGGTCATCCCCGACGAGCAGCCCGACGTCGAGCGAGCCATCCGCGACCTGGCGGCCGCGGGGTGCTGTCTCATCCTGACGACCGGCGGAACCGGCCCCGCACCCCGCGACGTGACTCCCGAGGCCACCGAAGCCGCGTGCACGAAGATGCTGCCGGGGTTCGGCGAGACGATGCGGACCACCTCCCTGCAGGTCGTCCCCACCGCGATCCTGTCGCGACAGACCGCAGGCGTGTGCGACGGTGCCCTCGTCATCAACCTGCCCGGCCAGCCCAAGGCGATCGC
>JBCCTP010000020.1:0-21748 GCA_039198505.1 Actinomycetota bacterium
CCGTCATCGATTCGCTGCCGCGACCGCCGCCGCTGTCATCGCGCTCGCATCGGGGTGCGCCAGCGACGACGCCGAGCGGACGGTCACCACCACGACGTCGAGCGCCACCGCTCCCTCGACGTCCACGTCGTCGACCGACTCCTCCACGCCGCGCTCGACACCGGACACGACCAGCACGACCGACACGACCAGCACGACCGACACGACCAGCACGACCGACACGACCGACACGAGAACGCCTCCGCTCGACGCGCTCGATCTGCCTGCGGATCCCGACGCTCTCGTCCTGAGCGTGATCGACCAAAACGGCTACGCGGGGATCCAGCGGATGTTCGTCACGGCGGACGGACGCGTGTTCCGGCCGAGCGCCGACGTCGGACCGCGGGGCGGGCGTGACGAGGCGACCGGATTCCGGGCACCTCCCCGTCGCACGGGATCGTTGGCCGGGTCGGCGGCCGAGTCATTGGCTGCCCCGCCTCCCCCTCCACCGCCGACGACGTGGCACGTCGACGACATCGGTCGCGAGGGACTCGCCTGGCTGCTGGGCACGGCGACCGACGCAGTCCTGCTCGACGACCTCGATCTGAGCGACGAACCCGGGATCAGCGACCAGGGGTTCACCGTCGTCGACGTGGTGCTGGCCGAACGAGACGTCGCGCACCGCGCGTACGGCCTCGGCTACGACACCGAGGTCGGAGATCGCCGACTCCTCCTCGACGTCCTCCGTCGACTCGACGACCTCGTCGACTCCGTGCGCGTCGACGACGGCGAGACGTTCCGCCCGACGTCGTGGTGGATCGAGACCGACTTCGGGGACGCCGACGACGTGTGGCCACTCGCCGACGTGCCCGAGCTGGGGTGCGCCGCGCTCCCCACCGAAGCGTTCGACGGCGATCCCGTCGGCGAGTACGAACTCGTCGGCGTGAGAGAGGGCATCCGGCGAGTCGTCGTCTCGCCCGCATTGCCCTGGCTGGGCTGCGACGACTGACCCGACACGCAGCGCCGACGGGACGGCAGGCGGCTGGACGCGCCGGTCCGGCGCTCGATCGACGACGGGTACTGTCGGCGCCCGATGAGATCGACCGCCGACCGCCTCCGCGTCGCCATCGGTGCCGTGGTCGTGATCTCGGCGGTCGGCACCATCGGGTATCGGATCCTCGGCCTCTCCTGGCTCGACTCCGTGTACATGACGATCATCTCGATCACGACGGTCGGGTACCGGGAGCTCGACGTCGACGACACGTTCAGCGCCGACGAGAAGATCTTCACCATCGTCCTCATCGTCGTCGGGGTGTCGACCGTGCTCTACACGTTCACCCTCGTCGTCCAGACCGTGGTCGAGGGCCACCTCAGCGAACTCGTCGGGAGGCGACGCATGGACCGCCGGATCAACCAGATGAGCGGGCACACGATCGTGTGCGGCTGGGGACGCGTCGGGAGCGCCGTCGCCCACGACCTCCAGATGGAGGGCCACGAGGTCGTCGTGATCGACCAGAGCATCGACCGGACGACGAACATCGAGTTCCCGGTGGTGATCGGCGACGCCACACACGACGAGGTCCTGCTGGCCGCCGGCGTCGAGCGAGCGCGGGCGCTCGTCGCGGCGATCGACACCGACGCCGAGAACCTCTTCGTCACGCTGTCGTGTCGCGACCTCGTGCCCGACCTGTTCATCGTCGCCCGCGCCCGAGCGGACGAGAGCATCCCCAAGCTCCAGCACGCCGGCGCCGACCGTGTCGTCAATCCGCAGGAACTGGGCGCCGCTCGCATGGCGTCGTTCGTTTCGAGTCCGAACGTGGCCGAGTTCGTCGACGTCGTGATGCACGATCGTTCGCTCGAGTTCCGGCTGCGCGAGTTCTCGGTGCCCGACGGCTCGCCGCTCGCCGGCACGACACTCCGAGAGGCGAACCTCCGGGAGTCGAGCGGGGCGCTCGTGCTCGCGCTCCGAAAGCCCTCGGGGGAGTTCACCACCAACCCTCGCGGGGACACGATGATCGACCCCGACCACATCATCATCGCGGTCGGGACCGACGAGGACTTCCGGCGTCTGTCGCGAATCGCGAAACCCGTCGACTGACCCGACCCGACCCGGCCGCTCGACCGGGATCGCATCGCCCGCGGGACGAGGGTCACCGTCGACACGGTGCGGCGCCGGTCCAGACTGTGGCGATGCGGGCGCCGACCACCCACGTGCTGATCGACCTCGACGGGACGATCTCGAACTCGGAGCCGGGCATCGGACGGTCGCTGATCCACGCGTTCACCGAGTGCGGCTACCCGGCGCCCGACGGCGAGACGATCCGATCGCTGATCGGCCCCCCGTTCGAGTTGTCGTTCCCGACGGTCGGCATCGACGTGCACGACGTCCCCGACGTGATCGCCGCGTACCGGCGCCGGTACGACGACGCAGGGTGGCTCGAGAACGAGATCTACGACGGTGTGCCCGAGATGCTCGACGGGCTCCGATCCGCAGGCCACACGCTCAGCATCGCCACCGCCAAACCCGAGGCGTTGGCGCATCGGATCCTCGACCACTTCGAGCTGAGCCATCACTTCGCCGTGCGGGCGGGAGCGTCCGAGTTGCCGGGCAGCGACCGGCGCACCAAGGGCGAGGTCATCGCCCATGCGCTCGACCAACTACGGGTCGGCCGGCACGATCGCATCGCGCTCGACCACGTGATCATGCTCGGCGATCGGAACCACGACGTCGAAGGTGCACATCTCCACGGCATCGACTGCATCGGAGTCTCCTGGGGGTTCGGATCGAACGAGGAGCTCGACGAGGCCGGCGTCCGAATGATCGTCGACCACCCCCGTGACGTTGTGGCGGGGGTCGCGGCGATCTACCGTTCACGGGAGCCATGAGCACCCTGCCCGACGAGACCGACGCCGCCGCTCTGGACGCCGGCGAGAGGTCCTCCGCCGTCGGCGCACCCGAGCGGTCGCGGTCCGATTCCTCTGCCGACCGGTTCATGCGGCGGCTCCTCCGCCTCCCCGAGGGTCGCACCGGCACCGCTGCCGAGGCGCGGTCCGCGTTCCAGAAGTCGCTGGCCTACACCACGTGCCGGTGCCTGCTGATGTACATCGTGTTCCCCTTCGTGCTGCCCGCCGTGGGCATCGCGCAGAGCGTCGGACCGGTGCTCGGGATCCTCATCGGCATCGTCGCCATGGTGTCGATCGTCTACTCGATCCGCCGGTTCTGGCGTGCCGACCACTCGAAGCGGTGGCACTACACGATCTTCGGCACGGTGATCATGGGGTTCCTCGTGTACCTCACCATCACCGACACGGTCGAGCTCTTCAGCTGACTCGCTCCGGCCGACGACGGCGACGAGCTGTTCCGGCCGCCACCGCAGCCGGCGAACGTCAACACGAACGCACAAGGCACGGATCCGTGACGTCGGGCACGTGCGGATGGTGCATGATGGAGCCCCGCCGACCTCGGACGCCTCCGGGGACGGTCAGCGACACGACTCTTGGGGGGTCCACGTGGAAGTCAGCATCACCATCAACGGCACCGCGCACAGCTACGACGTGGAGCCCCGGACGCTCCTCGTGCACTACATCCGCGAGCACGCCGGGCTCACGGGCACGAACATCGGCTGCGACACCTCGTCGTGCGGTGCGTGTTCCATCCATCTCGACGGCGAGGCCGTCAAGAGCTGCACGATCCTCGCCGCCCAGGCCGACGGCAGCGAGGTGACGACCATCGAGGGCATGGCCGCCGCCGACGGGACCCTGCACCCGATGCAGCAGGCGTTCATGGAGAACCACGGTCTCCAGTGCGGCTACTGCACCCCGGGCATGGTCATGGCGGCGACCAGCCTCCTCGACGAGAACCCGAACCCGACCGAGGAAGACGTGCGCCTCGGTCTCGAGGGCAACCTCTGCCGCTGCACCGGCTACCACAACATCGTCAAGAGCGTCCTCGCCGCCGCCAACGCCTGAGTCGCGTGACGTGCCTGGCACGTCGTGCAACGTTCTCCGCAACTCGATCACACCTGGAATGGGGGTTCCAGCCATGACCGTCACCGACGACACCACGAGCACCAGCAACGGAGTGCTCGGCTCACGACTCCTCCGCAAGGAGGATCCGGCTCTGCTCACGGGCGAAGCCGTCTTCACCAACGACATGAAGGTGCCGGGCGCCCTGCACCTCGCCGTGCTGCGTAGCCCGTACGCCCACGCGAAGATCAACTCGATCGACACCTCGGCCGCCGAGTCGATGGACGGCGTCCACAGCGTCTACACCGGCGCCGACCTCGTCGACACCTGGGCATCACCGATGCCGTGCGCCTGGCCCGTCACCGACGACATGAAGAATCCGGCGCACTACCCGCTGGCGGTCGGCAAGGCGAAGTACGTCGGCGACGGCGTGGCGTGCGTGCTGGCCGAGTCCGACGCCATCGCCCGCGACGCGCTCGAGTCGATCGACGTCGACTACGAACCGCTTCCGGCCGTGATCGGGCTCGAGGAGGCGCTCTCCGACGAGACGATCATCCACGACGAGATCGGCACCAACGTCTCGTACACGTGGCCGCTGGTCATCGAGGAGTCCGAGGGCGACTGTCAGAAGGCGTTCGACGAGGCCGCCCACGTCGTCAACGAGCGGTACGTCCAGCAGCGACTGATCCCCATGGCCATGGAGCCCCGGGCGGTCGTCGCGATGCCGCAGCCGTTCGGCGGCGACATGACGCTCTACTCGGCCACGCAGGTGCCGCACATCCTCAAGGTGATGACGGCGCTCACGCTCGGCATCCCCGAGCACCAGATGCGGGTCGTCTGCCCGGCGGTCGGCGGCGGCTTCGGCTCGAAGCTCAACGTCTACGCCGAGGAGCTGCTCTGCGTCGCCCTCGCCCGAACCCTCAACACGCCGGTGCGGTGGAACGAGGAGCGCAGCGAGAACGCGCAGGCCACCTGCCACGGACGTGCGCAGATCCAGGACATCGAGCTCGCCGCCGACGAGAAGGGCAAATTGACGGGAATGCGCGTGCGCCTCATCGGCGACATGGGCGCCTACCTCCAGCTGGTCACGCCCGGCGTGCCGCTGCTCGGCGGGTTCCTCTACGCCGGTGTGTACGAGATGCCGAAGGCGTTCGACTTCTCCTGCACGTCGGTGTTCACGAACATGACCCCGACCGATGCCTACCGCGGCGCCGGTCGCCCCGAGGCCACGTACGCGATCGAGCACGCCATGGACGCGCTCGCCCGCAAGGTCGGCGTCGACCCGCTCGAGCTGCGCCGCCGCAACTTCATCCCGACCGAGTCGTACCCGTACGAGGCCTACACGGGTCTGGTCTACGACTCGGGCGACCACGACAAGGCGGCCACGGTCGCCGCCGGCCTCCTCGACTACGACGGCCTGCGCGCCAAGCAGGCGGAGATGAACGTCGAGGGGTCGACCAAGCGGCTCGGCATCGGGGTGTCGTCGTACTTCGAGATGTGCGGACTCGCTCCGTCCCGGGTTCTCGCCTCGCTGAACTACTCGGCCGGCGGTTGGGAGTCGGCGACGGTGCGCGTTTTGCCCACGTCGAAGGTGCAGGTCGTCACCGGCACCGCCCCGCACGGGCAGGGTCACGAGACGGCCTGGTCGATGATCGCCGCCGAGAAGTTCGGCATCGATCCTGCCGACGTCGACGTGCTGCACTCCGACACCGCCATCGCGCCGCTCGGCCTCGACACGTACGGGTCGCGGTCGCTACCGGTCGGCGGTGTCGCCATCGGCATGGCCTGCGACAAGGTCATCGACAAGGCCAAGCAGATCGCCGCCCACCAGATGGAGGCCAGCCCCGACGACCTCGAGTTCCTCGGCGGCGTCTTCAAGGTCAAGGGTCAGCCCGACAAGGAGATGCCGCTCGCCGGCGTCGCCTTCGAGGCGTTCACCGCCCACGATCTGCCCGACGGCCTCGAGCCCAACCTCGAAGCGCAGGTCACCTACGACCCGCCGAACTTCTCGTGGCCGTTCGGCACGCACATGTGCGCGGTCGAGATCGACACCGAGACCGGTGAGGTCGAGGTCCTGCAGTACGTCGCGGTCGACGACTGCGGCAACCAGGTCAACCCGCTCATCGTCGAGGGCCAGGTCCAGGGCGGCGTCGTGCAGGGCCTGGCGCAGGCGCTGTGGGAAGAGGCCCGCTACGACGAGGACGGCAACCTGCAGTCGTCGACCCTCGCCGAGTACCTCGTGCCGGCGGCGAGCGACGTCCCGCCGATCACCATGGGCGAGTCGGTCACGCCGTCGCCCACCAACGAGATGGGCGTCAAGGGAGTCGGCGAGGCCGGCACCATCGGCGCCGCGCCCTGCGTCATGAACGCCGTCGTCGACGCCCTGTCGGGTCTCGGCGTCGATGACATCCAGATGCCCGCCAGCCCACTCAACGTGTGGAACGCCATCCAGGCGGCCCAGTCATGAAGCGACAGTTTGGGTCAGGCACGAAGTGTCGCCCCACCGAGTCCGTTCCAGCCAGCCATGAACCCGACACTTTGTGCCTGACCCAGAGTGTCGCCACCAACGAGGAGACCCAGCGATGATCCCCGCCAAGTTCGACTACGTCCGGGCCGGTTCGGCCGAGGAGGCGATCAGCCTCGTCGGGCAGCACGGTGACGAAGCCAAGTTCCTGGCGGGTGGGCACAGCCTGGTGCCGCTGATGAAGCTGCGGCTCGCTCAGCCGTCGATGCTGATCGACATCGGCCGAGTGTCCGATCTGTCCTACATCCGTGAGGAGGGTGACGTCATCGCGATCGGTGCGCTGACCCGCCACATGGACGTCGAGAACTCCGACCTGCTGAAGGAGCACGTCCCGCTCCTGGCCCATGCGGCATCCCACGTCGGCGATCCGCAGGTCCGCCACCGCGGCACCATCGGCGGCTCGATCGCCCACAGCGACTCGGCGTCCGACCTCCCGGCCACCACGCTGGCGCTCGGCGCGACCTACGTCGCTCAGGGACCGAACGGCACCCGCGAGATCGCCGCCGGCGACTTCTTCGAGGGCTTCCTCACCACGTCACTCGCGCCCGACGAGATGCTCACCGAGATCCGCGTGCCGAAGATGAACGGCGCCGGCTGGTCGTTCCAGAAGTTCAACCGTCGGGCCCAGGACTGGGCCATCGTCGGCGTCGCCGCTTGGCGCCGCAACGGTGACTCGGGTGTCGGTCTGGTCAACATGGGCTCGGTGCCGATCCTCGCGAGCGGCGTGTCCGACGCCCTGTCGTCGGGGGCCTCGGTCGAGGACGCCGCAGCGCAGGCCGCCGAGGGGACCGACCCCACCTCCGACCTCAACGCGTCGGTCGAGTACCGCCAGCACCTCGCCCGGGTGCTCACGAAGCGGGCGCTCGACGAAGCCAGCAGCTGATCCGACGTCCTCCGTGCTTCTCGTGCACGGTTGCGTGCGTGAGCACCGCGATCGTGCACCGGAACGCAGCTACTGGCTGACCGGCAGGTGAACGACGGGTAACGTCGGCGGCCATGGTCGCGGACGTGCTCGACTCGGGTGCGCCCGCCGAGCCGTCCGACAACGTGCCGGTCAGCGATCGGCGGAGCCCCTGGACCACGCTGAGGTGGGTCCTCCTCGCGGCGTACGGGGTCGGGTACGTGTGGTGGTTCGCCACCCGCGGGATCATCATCAACCACGTCCTGGTCCTGTCGTCGCTGGCGCTGTTCTTCGCCGTCGCGTCGGTCGGCCGACCGCCTCGGGCGTGGGTCCGGGCGTTCGGCGATTTCCTGCTGTTCGCCGTCCTCTGGCTGTTCTACGCGGAGAGCCGCGGCTTGGCCGACGAACTGGGATTCCCGATCCAGGTCGAGTCGGTCCGCAACATCGACCGCGTCCTCTTCCTCGGCAACGACGGCGTCGTCTGGCTCCAGCAGACGTTCCTCGAGCCGATCGGCACCGTGCGTTGGTACGACGTGGTCGGGTCGATGGTGTACTACAGCCACTTCATCGTCCCCCCGGTCACGATCGGCGTGCTGTGGTTCCTGAACCGCCAGGAGTGGCTCCGGTTCATGCGGCGCTTCGCCACCCTGCTGGTGGTGGCGTGCGGGATGTTCGTGGTCCTCCCCACCGCTCCGCCGTGGATGGCCGGTGACCCGGCGTACGGGTACGGAGCGCTCCCGCCGCTCCGTCGCCCGACCGGGAACGGTTGGCGGCACATCGGTCTCGACGCGGCCGTGCAGGCGTGGGACACCGGCCGCGACTGGGCGAACCCCGTCGCGGCGATGCCGTCACTGCACTCCGCGTTCTCGCTGTTCGTCGTGGTGTTCGCCTTCCGCTGGGTCACGTCGTGGCGGTGGCGTGCCCTGATGCTCCTGTACCCGGCGGTGATGGCCGTCTCGCTGATGTACTTCGCCGAGCACTACTTCGTCGACGCCCTCGCGGGATGGGCGATCGTCGGAGCGTCCTTCGCCCTGTGGGCCCGGATCGAAGATCGCCTCGAGCGTCGGTCGGAGTCGAGAGACGAGCCGACCGAGGTCACGACCACCGGCGGGGTCCCCACCGACGACGTCGACGAGCGTCAGAGCAGCCCGGCGTAGGTTCCACCGTCGACGTGCAGCTGCACGCCGGTGGTGAACTTCGCCTGCTCACCGCAGAGGAACGCGACCACCGAGCCGAAGTCGTCGGCATCACCGAGATGCATCGCCGCCTTCGTCGCATCGTCGTACAGAGCGTCGAGGCGGGGGGTGTCGTGAAGACCGGGCTGCACGCTGTTGACCGTCACTCCGTCGCCGATGACCTCGAGCGCCAGTGTCTTGAGGAAGGCCGTCGCACCGGCGCGAGCCGTGTTCGACAGGATCAGGTTCGCGATCGGCTGACGGACCGACACCGACGTGATGGCGACGACCCGCCCCCATCCGCGCTCGCGCATCCCCGGAACGGCGGCGTCACACATCGCCACGACCGACATCAGGTTGAGATCGAGCGCGGCGGGATACGCGTCGACGGGAGTCGTCTCGAAGTTGCCCGGCGGTGGCCCGCCGGCGTTGGGGACGAGGATGTCGATCGGCCCGCCGAGCGCCGCCTCGGCATCGGCGACGAATCCCGCGGCACCCTCGGGCGTGGACAGGTCGGCGACCACGGCGACCGCACCCTCGCCGAGTTCGGCCGCAGCCGCCTCGATCGCCTCGGCTCGCCGACCGCAGACGGCGACCCGGACTCCCTCGGCCACCAGTGCCCGCGCGACGCCCAGACCGAGTCCCGACGACCCGCCCCCGACCGCTGCTCGACGTCCGCTGATTCCGAGATCCATGCCGCCGAGAGTAGGCGTGGACCGATCGCGATGCGATCAGCGGGGAGGCGTGGCGAGACCCGCTCGGCGGAGGACGACGATCGAGCGCGGCCCGACTCGGATCCTCGGGTCGACGGTCACGGGGTCGACGAACCCCAGCTCGTCAGTGGTGTCGATCAACGTCTGCCAATGGCCGGGCTCGTGGACGGCGACGTCGAGCGTCTCCCACCACATGTTGGCCACGACGTACAGATCGCCGAGGTGCCACGCGAGCGACCGCGAGTGGTGGGCGAGGTCGGGTGCACCGTCGGCGCCGTGGAACACGATCGAGGTGCCCCACCACCGGTCGGTGTCGGACAGCAGGCGATGGTTCGCGCGCAGGTCGAGGAGACGACCCACGAAGACCTCGAGATCGCCCCACTCCTTCTGCCGGATCCAGTCGACCCACGACGTCTCGTTGTCCTGGTTGTACGGGTTGTTGTTCCCGCCCTGCGTGCGGGCGAACTCGTCGCCCAGCACGAACATCGGCGTGCCCTGGCTCAACGCGAGCAGGGTCCAGGTATTGCGGAGTCGTCGCCGGCGCAGCGTCATCACGGCGTCGGGGACGTCGCGGTCGCCCTCCCATCCCGAATTCCACGATCGGTTGTTGCTCGACCCGTCGGTGTTCCCGTGACCGTTCGCTTCGTTGTGTTTGCGGTCGTAGGCGACGAGGTCGTACATCGTGAACCCGTCGTGTGCGGTGAGGAAGTTGACCGTGTCGGCCGGTGAGTGGAACAGGTCGGGGCTGCCCTGGATCCGCTGGACCATGGCGGGGACCAGCCCCGGCTCGCCGCGCAGGAACCCGCGCACGTCGTCGCGGAACCGGTCGTTCCACTGCTTCCAGCGCGGGTCGGGCCACGCTCGACCGAGCCGGTACGACACGAGGTCCCACGGCTCGGCGACCATCTCGACGTCACGGCGAGCAGCCCAGTCGCCGAGCTCGCGGATGAACGATTCGTCGCGAGCCAGGACGGCGGCGAGGTCGAAGCGGAACCCGTCGATGCCGAGATCGGCGAACCGGTCGAGCGAGGTCCGGATGAGGCGACGCATCGCCGGATCGGTCACGTCGACGGCATTGCCGGTCCCCGCGTCGTTGACGTACGCGCCGTCGGCGTGCTGCAGGTACGACGCGCCGTCGGCGAGCGCACGCAGGTGGTACGTCGGACCGTGCTCGTCCTCCTCGGTGGTGTGGTTGAACACGACGTCGATCCACACCTCGACGTCGTGTTCGTGGGCGGCCTCGACGAGGTCGGCCAACTCCGTCGCCGGGTCGTCGCCCTGGGCGTATCGATCGTGCACCGCCCCGAACAGCAGCGGCATGTACCCCCAGTAGTTCGGTTCGTCGGGGTCGAACTGTTGGACCGGGAGCAGCTCGATGACCGAGACGCCGAGCGCGGCGAGACGCGGGACCTCGGCCGCCATCGCACCGTAGGTTCCGGGCGCGTCGGTCTGGCGGGTCATCGTCGCGCCGCGGACGTGCAACTCGCACACCACCCGCGGCCGACTGGTCCGGCGTCCCGGTCGCGCCTCGGGCCACGGACGATTCACCGCTCGCGGCGCGATCTCGTGGTTGTCTCGACTCGACGGTCGCGCAGCTGCCCGCGAGTGCCCGTCGGGGAAGTGCACCGCAGTGGCCGAGGGATCGATCAGGAGTCGACGCGGGTCGCACCGCTCGCCGGGCCCCTCGGCCACGATGCCGTACCGGTCGCCGTCGCCGCCGTCGGCGACCCACCATCCACGCGCGGCGCCGGGACGGAACGACCGCCGGCCGTGATCGTCGACGAGGGTGAGGTCGGTCGCGTCAGGCGCATGGACCTCGATCCGCATCGGGGCAGTCTGGCCCCACGCAGGTGGGAACGGTCATGCCGTGCGACGACCGGTAACGTCGCTCCGATGACTCCGGCCGACGTGAGCGCCTCGCTCGCGGAACAGGGATACCTCCCCGACGAGGGGATCGCGACCGCCGTGTTCCTGGCGATGTCACTCCAGCGGCCGCTGCTGCTCGAGGGTGAGGCCGGTGTCGGCAAGACCGAACTCGCCAAGGCGCTCGCTGCCTCGACCGGCGGGGAACTGATCCGCCTCCAGTGCTACGAGGGCATCGACGTGGCTCAGGCCGTCTACGACTGGGACTACTCGCGCCAGCTCCTGCACCTCCGTGCGGCCGAGGCCACGGGCGAGACCGCCGGTCGGTCCGCCGACGAGCTCGAGTCCGAACTGTACGGAGATCGGTTCCTGGTCAAGCGAGCTCTGCTCCGGGCGATCCAGCCGGTCGAGGGCCCGCCACCGGTCCTGCTCATCGACGAGGTCGACCGCGCCGACGACGAGTTCGAGGCGTACCTGCTCGAGGTGCTCTCCGACTATCAGGTCACCGTTCCCGAGGTCGGCACGTTCCGGGCCGATCGCCCCCCGCTGGTCGTCCTCACGTCGAACCGCACCCGCGACGTGCACGACGCGCTGAAGCGTCGATGCCTCTACCACTGGGTCGAGCACCCGGGATTCGAGCGCGAGGTGTCGATCGTCAAACTGCGGGTGCCCGAGGTCAGCGACGACCTCGCACGCCAGGTGGCAGCGGCGGTCGAGGCGATGCGCGACCTCAACCTGTACAAGCCTCCGGGTGTGGCCGAGACCATCGACTGGGCGGCGGCGCTGGGCCGACTCGGCGCCTCGAAGCTCGACGAGAACCTCGTCACCAACACGCTCGGCACCGTGCTCAAGTACCGCGAAGACCACCAACGCGTCGACGAGAGCGGCATCGCCGCCATCGTCCAGCAGGCGTTCTCCAAGGGACTGCTCCACGGGTGATCCACCCGTGACCGTGCTCGACCCTCCACCGCCGGGTTCGTCGCCCCTGAGCCATCCGGCGCGGATCGCCGTCGCGTTCTCGCGGATCCTGCGCGGCGCAGGTGTGTCCGTCCCGACGAGCTGCACCCACCTCTTCGCCGAAGCGCTGTGTGCGGTCGGTGTCGACGATCGCGACGGCGTCTACTGGGCCGGCCGCGCCACCCTCGCCCGGCGGCCGGAGGACATCGAGGTGTTCGACCGGGCGTTCGCCGTGTTCTTCGACCGTCGATCGGCGTCCGGCGACGCGGACGAGGACGACGTCGTCCAGTCGATCACCATCGCGGTCGACGACGGAGACGACTCGTCGGACGAGGACGACGTCGCAGATGGCGCGAACGACGACCCCACGATCGAGTTGCGGTTTTCGTCCACCGAGGTGCTGCGACAGAAGGACTTCGCTCAGTACTCCGACGAGGAGTTGATCATGGCGCAGTCGCTCATGTCCGACCTCCGACTCGCCGGCTCACCCCGCTCGTCGCTCCGTCTGGGCCCGAGCCGTCGGGCCACTCCCCGCCCCGACATCCGCCGCACGGTGCAGGCCACCATCCGCAGCGGCGGCGAGCCCATCCGCCGTCACCATCGCGAACCGAGCACCCGGCTGCGGCGACTCGTCCTCCTGCTCGACGTGAGCGGATCGATGGAGCCGTACGCACGTGCGCTGCTCCGCTTCGTGCACGCGGCGGTCGCCGGTCGCCAGAAGGTCGAGGCGTTCGCCCTCGGCACTCGGCTCACCCGGATCACCCGCGAGCTGACGAGCCGTGATCCCGACCGAGCGCTCACGGCCGCCTCCGAGCGAGTGCTCGACTGGAGCGGCGGGACGCGACTCGGCGAGGGCTTGCGGGCGTTCAACGACGAGTGGGGTGTGCGTGGACTCGCCCGCAACTCGATCGTGGTGATCCTCTCCGACGGATGGGACCGCGGTGATCCCGAGCTGCTCGCCGAACAGATGGAGCGTCTGCAGCGGGTGACGCACCGACTGGTCTGGGTGAACCCGCTGAAGGTCACGCCGGGCTACGCACCGCTGGCGCGGGGGATGGCGGCCGCCCTCCCCCACGTCGACCACTTCGTCGAGGGGCATTCGGTCGAAGCGATGGAAGAATTGACCCGGGTGATCGGCGACGACCGCCCGTGAGCTGCGGAGGAGAGACAGATGAAGGAACTGCTGGGGGACATCCGTCGGTGGCAGGAGGCGGGCGAGCGGATCGCGGTCGCTCGCGTCGTCGACATCGAGGGCTCGGGCCCCCGCCTGCCCGGAGCCGCCATGGCGGTGACCGAGTCGGGTGAGGTCGCGGGGAGCGTGTCGGGCGGGTGCGTCGAGGGTGCCGTGGTCGGCGAGGCGCTGTCGATCCTCGACGGCACGACCGACCCGCGCGTCGTCACGTTCGGCTACTCCGACGACGAGGCGTTCGCCGTCGGTCTCACGTGCGGAGGGACGATCCACCTGTTCATCGAGGAACTCGTCGGGTGACCGACCCGGGATCGCCGTCGCCGACCGAACCCTGGTTCGCGCGATACGCCGAGCTGCTCGACGCCGAACAGCCGGTCGCGCTGATCACCGTCATCGAGGGTCCGAACGTCGGCGCGAAGCTGCTGGTCACGACCGACGGCGACGATCCCATCGGCACCCTGGGCCACCCCGAACTCGACCGGGTGGCGGCACGCGACGCCGTCGCCGAACTCGAGGCCGCGCGCTCCGGGGTGCGCAGCTACGGACCCGAGGGGCAGACCACTCCCGAGGACCTCGTCGATCAACCGACGGTCCAGGTCTTCGTCGAGTCGCACGCGCCGCCGCCGCAGATGTGGATCTTCGGGGCGGTCGACTTCACGGCCGCGCTCGCCCGCGTGGCGAAGGTGCTCGGTTATCGGGTCACCGTGTGCGACGCACGAGAGGTGTTCGCCACGAAGCGCCGCTTCCCCATGGCCGACGCGGTCCGAGTCACCTGGCCGACGCCGATGTTCGACGAGCACGGCGGCGAGCTCGGACCTCGTGACGCGGTCTGCATCCTCACCCACGACCCCAAGTTCGACGTTCCCGCCGTGCAGGGCGCACTCGCCACGCGGGTCGGCTACATCGGCGTGATGGGCAGCCGGACGACCCACTCCAAGCGGATGGAGCGGCTGGCCGAGGTGGGCGTCACGAGCGACGACGACCTCGGGCGTCTGATGTCGCCGATCGGGCTCGACATCGGCGCTCGCACGCCCGAGGAGACCGCCGTGAGCATCTGCGCCGAGATCATCGCTCGGCGAACGGGCAAGGCGGTCCCGAGCCTCAAGGACGCGTCCGGACCGATCCACTCGTGACGAGTGATCGTTCCGTCGAGCCCCGGGCTCGAGGGAACGGTCGGTCAGCCGACCGGAGCGCCCCAGGACACCGAGTCGCGGCGCCGCTGGGAGATCGTGTCGACCTCGACGGTGCGGCCGGTCTCGACGCTGTGGACGATGGCGTCGTCGACGCCGAGGTAGAGCATCACGTGGCCCGGGTAGTGGATGAGGTCGCCGGGGAGGGCGGTCTCGCGGCTGCGCTCCTCGGCGTCGCCGATCTGGGTGCCGCTGTGGCGGAACAGCTCGACGTCGGCCGCGCCCCAGGCGAACGAGGTGAGGCCCGAACAGTCGAATCCCTCGTCTTCGACCGACGAGTTGGTGCGATACGGAACGCCGACCTGCGAGAGCGCGGCGAGCACGACGCGCTGGCGGTCGAGGTCGGCCCGGCTCCACGCGTCGACCATCTGCAGTTCGTCGTAGCCGAGCTGGAGCGCCGTGTACTTGGCGGTCATGGCGCGGTGCCATGCGAGCGTCCGCTCGGCGGCCGGATCACCGGTCGCCTCGTACCGGTCGAGCGCCTCGAGCGCACGGTCGGCCGTGGCGGTGATCTCGTCGGCGAGCTCGTTCCGTGCGAGCTCGCCCTGCGACGCCTCGGCAGCGCCGGTCGGGACGAACGTGACCGCGGTGGCGCCCACCGTGAGGGCTGCGGCCACCGCGAGGGGCCGCGCACGTCGGAACAGGGGGTTCTGTGAGAAGAGTGGCATCAGGGGGTCCGGGGTCGTCCGCCCGATCGGTCCTCGCTGCAACGGCGGAGCGGGTCCGATCGACGATCCAGAAGATGTCGTGATCGGGAGACTATTCGTCACTCAAACGCAACACAACCCGTACTCCCGTCAACTTCCCGTCATGTCAGTCACCGTGCCGACACCTGACGGCGGGCGCGCGGACGTGGCGCCGACGCAGTGAGCACCGACACGACCGCTCCGTGCGGTCTGCTTCGGGTGCCGACACACTGATGCCGTGGTCGATTCCGGGACGAGTGCCGACACGGGCGCGCAGGTCCTCGACGACGCGCCGATCGACGGCGTCGTCGCAGTGGTGCTGGCCGCCGGCGCAGGGTCGCGCTTCGCCGGACCCGACCACAAGCTGCTCGCACCGCTCCCGGCGACGTCGACACGTCCGGCGGAGTCGGTCGTCGCCCGGTCGCTCGCCCACTGCCTCGACGCGGCCGTTGGCCCCACGGTCGTCGTGACCGGAGCAGCCGACCTCGACGACGTGATCGACGCAGCGCGGGCCGAACGCTCATCGATGCGCGGCGGCGCCGATCTCACCGCGGTCTCCAACCCCGACTGGGAGACGGGCCAGATGTCGTCGGTGCGATGCGGGATCGGGGCGGCCGCCGAGCTCGGTGCGGCGCGCGTCGTGATCGGGCTCGGCGATCAGCCCGGCGTCGCACCCAGCACGTGGAGGTCGATCGCAGACCCCGGACCCGACGCTCCGATCGTCGTCGCCACCTACCAGGGCCGTCGCGGGAACCCGGTCTCACTGTCGAGCGACGTGTGGCCGCTCCTGCCGCACGAGGGCGACCAGGGCGCGCGGGCTCTGATGCAGATTCGTCCGGATCTGGTGCGTGAAGTACCGTGCGATGGTTCGGCCCAGGACATCGACACCGTGGAGGACCTGCAGCAATGGCAGAGCAGTTGATCAACGAGTTCACCGTCAATCGGCCGATCGATGAGGCGTGGCCGATCATCACCGACGTCGAGAAGATCGCGCCGTGCCTCCCGGGAGCCGAGCTCCAGGAGGTCGAGGGCGACACCTACCGGGGCGTGGTGAAAGTGAAGCTCGGGGCGATCGCCACCCAGTTCAAGGGCGACGCGAAGTTCATCGAGCGTGACGACGAGAACTACCGGGCCGTCCTCAAGGGCAAGGGGCGCGACACCGGTGGCCGCGGCAACGCCACAGCCGACATCGCGGCGCAGGCCGAGGCACTCTCGCCCACGAGCACCAAGTGCGTGGTCACCACCGACCTCCAGATCTCGGGCAAGGTCGCACAGTTCGGTCGCGGCATCCTCGGCGACGTCAGCTCCAAGCTCATGGCGCAGTTCGCCGACAACCTCAACACGATGCTCGACGAAGAAGACGCCGACGGTGCGGCTGATGGTGCGGGTGATGGTGTCGGCGACAGCGTCGAGGCCGAGTCGGCCCCTGAGGCCGAGGCAGCTCCGGCCACCGATTCGTCGGGGACGACCGAGGGCGGGGTCCGCAAGATCAACGGTCCGGCCGCCGAGCCGATCGATCTCATGGACGTCAGTGGCTCGTCGGTCCTCAAGCGAGTCGGCCCCGCCGCGCTCGCACTGCTGCTCATGATCTTCCTCCTGCGCCGACGCAGGAGCTGATGAACGCGAGCACGACCGACCACGAGCGCGTCGCCGAACTCCTCGGCCGACCGCCGCGCGGCGCGTTCGACGTGGCGGTGCGCTCGACGACGGGCGACCCGGTGGTGGTCCGCAACGAACCGCTGCTCGACGACGGCACACCGATGCCGACCCGCTACTACCTCGTCGATCCGGGGCTCGTGCGGGCCGTGAGCCGCGTCGAGTCGGCCGGCGGGGTGCGCGCCGCCGAGTCCGAACTCGACGCCGACGAGATCCGCGCCACACACGACCGCTACGCCGCCGAGCGTGACGCGGCGATGCCCCCGCACCACGACGGCCCGCGGCCGACCGGAGGCGTCGGCGGAACTCGAGTCGGCGTGAAGTGCCTGCACGCCCATGTCGCCCACCTCCTCGCGGGCGGCGACGATCCGATCGGCCGATGGACGCTGCGTCACCTCGCCGCCGACCCGATGCTGTCCTCGGGGGTCGATTCCGAGTGGCTGGCCGAGAGCCGTCGATGAGCGGTGAGCTGGTGCTGACCCTCGGTGATCGCGACGCCGCCCTGCGGATGGTCGGAGGTGGCGCGTGGACGCTGCCGACCGGCGTCGTGACGCTGCTCGAGAGCGAGCTCGCCGACCCGCCGAGGGGACGCCCGGCTCCCGAGCAGCTCACCAACGCGCTCGGCCGCGTCCACGACGATCTCGACGAGATCATCATCGACGCGCCCATCGTGGCCGCGGCCCCGACCCTCACGGTGGTCGGCGATCACGGCGTCATGCTGGCGCGGGTCGAGATCGGCAGCGACGACGTCACCCCGCCGCTCGACCTCGCCCGTCGTGACATCGACGAAGTGTTCCGCACGATCGTGGCCGAGCCCTCGTCCGAGCGCGTCGACAACCCCGGCCTCGACCCCGACCACGTCGAGTCGATCGTCGCGACGTGCTGCTACGTGCTGGCGATCCTCCGCCGACTCGGGCTCGACACGGTCACGATCACGCTCACCGATCCGATCAACGACGGCGGTGCGGCCTCGGCGGGGGGTGCGTGACCGTGCCGCTCCGCCACCCCTCCAAGTCGCTCTCCCCCATCCGGCTGTACGGACGCCGGGTCGTGCTGCGCCCGCTCGCCCCGACCGACTTCGACGTCTGGAGCGAGATCCGCCGACGCAACGACGAGTGGCTGACCGTGTGGGAACCGCGCCGCCAGCCGCAGCAGCCCGACCCGGTCGTCGACCGCTCGGCGTTCGCCTCCCGCTGCTTCCAGCGCGACCGCGATCGCTCGAACGGCGTCGGGTACCAGTTCGGTCTGTTCGTCGACAAGACGCTCGCCGGCGAGGTCAACCTCAACAACGTCATCCGTGGGGCGATGCAGTCGTGCACGGTCGGGTACTGGATCGATCAAGCCCACGCCGGGCACGGATACACAGCGGAGGGCGTGGTGTTGGTGATGCAGTTCGCCTTCGAGCAACTCGGGTTGCACCGGGTCGAGATCTGCATCGTCCCGCGCAACATGCGGAGCCGCCGGGTGATGGAGAAGCTCGACATCCGCGAGGAGGGCATCGCCCAGCGCTACCTCGAGATCAACGGCGTCTGGGAAGACCATCTGCGGTACGGAATCACGTTCGAGGAGTGGCAGGAACGCCGCGCCGAGATCGTCGAGACCTGGCTCTCGACCGCCCGCTGAGCCGGCCGCTCGGCCGTTCTCCACCACCCGCTGCGGGAGGTCGTCGGGCCGACGTATCGTGGTGCATGACCCTCGACGAGCGTCGTGACTACCAGCTGAGCGACCGGTACCGGGACGACGCGGGCACGGTCTTCATGACCGGAATCCAAGCGCTGGCGCGGGTCCCCGTCGACCAGTTGCGGGCCGACCGGGCAGCCGGGCTCGACACCGCAGCGTTCTGCTCGGGCTACCAGGGATCGCCACTCAGTGCGATGGCCGAGGAGTTCACGCGCGCCGCCAAGCACGCGCCCCAGCTCGACATCGTCGTGCGCCCGAATCTCAACGAGGAACTCGCCGCCACGTCGGTGATGGGGAGCCAGCTCGCGCCGGGTCAGCCCGACGCGAAGTACGACGGCGTGGTCGGCTTCTGGTACGGCAAGGCCCCCGGCCTCGACCGAGCCGGCGACGCGATCCGCCACGGCGTGTACGTGGGTGCGTCACCGAAGGGCGGCGCCGTGGTCCTCGTCGGCGACGACCCGGCGGCCAAGAGCTCGACCGTGCCGTCGAGTTCCGATCTCGCACTGATGGACCTCCATCTCCCGATCTTCTACCCGGGCGACGTCCAGGAGGTGCTCGACCTGGGTCGGCACGCGATCGCGATGAGCCGGGCGACCGGTCTCTGGACGTCGATGAAGATCGTCACGGCGGTCGCCGACGGGTCGGGGACCGTCGACGTGTCCGCGGGGCGCACCCGGATCGTCATCCCCGACATGCACATCGACGGAGCGCCCGACGAGCACACACCCGACGGTCGACTTCTCCCACCGATCAACATGGCGATCGAGAAGGACATCCGCACGGTTCGTCTCGAGCGTGCGCTGCGGTACTCGTCCGCGAACGACCTCAACCGGCTCACCGTCGACCCGTCCGACGCGTGGATCGGGATCGCCGCCTGCGGCATCACGTACCACGAGGTGCGCGAGGCGCTCCGCCGGCTCGGGCTGGGCACCGACGCCGAGGTCGAGGCCGCCGGGATCCGTCTCCTCCAGGTTCAACTGCCCCTGCCGTTCGACGGCGAGGTCGCACGCCGCCTCGGGCAGGGCGTCGAGGAGATCGTGGTGGTCGAGGAGAAGAACCCGACGCTCGAGCTGCTGGTGAAGGACGCGTTGTACGGCAGCGTCGATGCACCACGCGTCGTCGGCAAGTGGGATCCCGACGGCGCGGAGCTGATCCCCAACTACGGCATCATCACCGCCGACACCATCACCCCGGCACTGCGTCGGCGCCTCGCGGGCCGGCTCGGCGATCGACTCGCACCTCCCCCGCCACCCACACGGGCGAAGGCGCTCATCCCGCTCACGGTGCAGCGGGCGCCGTACTTCTGCTCCGGGTGCCCGCACAACTGGGGATCGAAGGTGCCCGACGACGCCCTCGTCGGCGCCGGCATCGGGTGCCACACCATGACGTTGCTCATGGACGAGGAGCGCGTCGGCACGACGGCCGGGCTCACCCAGATGGGCGGCGAGGGTGCGCAGTGGATCGGGATGTCGCCGTTCGTCGACCGCGAGCACTTCATCCAGAACCTCGGCGACGGCACCTTCTTCCACTCGGGCCAGCTCGCCATCCAGGCGGCCATCGCCGCCGGCGTCAACATCACCTACAAGCTCCTCCACAACGGCACGGTCGCCATGACCGGCGGACAGGACCCGGCGGGCCAGATCGACGTCCCCACCATCGCCGACGTGCTGATCGACCAAGGCGTCCGGCGGGTCATCATCACCGCCGACGACGCCTCTCGGTTCGACGATGCCGACATGCCGACCGACGCGGCCGGCACGGTCGAGGTGTGGGATCGCAGTCGGATCGTCGAGGCGCAGGAGATCCTCGCCGAGGTGCCCGGCGTGACCGTGTTGATCCACGACCAGGCGTGCGCCGCCGAAGCGCGTCGCCACCGCAAGCGTGGTGAGGTTCCCACACCGACCGGCCGGGTCGTGATCAACCATCGGATCTGCGAGGCGTGCGGCGACTGCGGCGAGGTCAGCAACTGCCTGTCGGTGCAGACGATGGACACTCCCCTCGGGCCGAAGACGACGATCGATCAGACGACGTGCAACCTCGACTTCTCGTGTCTGCTCGGCGACTGCCCGTCGTTCATGATCGTCGAGCCGGCCGACGACGACGCGGCCGGCTCCGGGCCGCTCGCGGCGCCCGCACCTCCCGACGATCTTCCCGAGCCCGAGGTGCGGGTCCCCACCGACCACTTCGACGTCCGCATCGCCGGGATCGGCGGCACGGGGGTCGTGACCGCGGCACAGATCATCGCCACCGCCGCGATGCTCGACGGGTACGACGGCCGCGGACTCGACCAGACCGGGTTGTCACAGAAGGCCGGGCCGGTCGTGAGCGACCTCCGCCTCTCGAGCGATCACGTGCCGCACTCGAACCTGCTCGGGGCACGCACCGCCGACGTGCTGATCGCGTTCGACCTGCTCACCGCGTCGAGTGACACATCGCTCGACACGTGCGAGTCCGGACACACCGTCGTGGTCGGATCGACCACGCCCACACCGACCGGATCGATGGTCGGTCACGCCGACCTGCGGGTTCCCGACACGTCGGAGTTGCTCGCACGTCTCGATCGCCGATCGATTCCGGGCTCGACGCGCCTCGCCGACGCCGGCCGTCTGATGGAGTCGCTGCTCGGCACCGCCACCTCGGCGAACGTGTTCATCATCGGTGCGGCGGTCCAGCACGGCGTCCTCCCGATCTCGGTCGAGTCGCTCGAACACGCGATCACGCTCAACGGAGTCCAGGTCGAGGCCAACCTCGCCGCCTTCCGCTGGGGCCGCGCGTGGATCGACGACCCGGCGTCGGTCGACCGCGCCGCAGCAGCTCGACCCAGCGGATCGCCCGAGGTGCTCGTCGGGGATCTGCCGTCGAAGCTCACCGGACGGATCGAGGGTCTCGTCGGTGACGATCCCGACCTCCGCGAGCTGCTCATCATGCTCGCCGCGGACCTCGTCGGCTATCAGAGCGCGAAATACGCCACTCGGTTCCTCGACGTGGTGGAGCGAGCGGTCGACGCCGAACGGGGCCTCGGCCGCGATCTCGGCACGCTCACCGAGACCGTCGCGCGCTCGGCCCACAAGCTGATGGCGTACAAAGACGAGTACGAAGTGGCCCGGCTGCTCCTGCTCGACGACGTGCGTCCCGCTGCCGAGGCGGTCGCCGGGCCGACCGCGACGATCAGCTGGCGGCTGCACCCGCCGATGCTGAAGGCACTCGGACGCGCCGCGAAGCTCTCGATCCCCGAGCGACTCGGTCGTCCGCTCATGGCCACCCTCGCC
>JBCCTP010000021.1:0-20881 GCA_039198505.1 Actinomycetota bacterium
CCGAAACCCACACCGTCACCGCCAACAGCCGCGGCACCGTCTGCCTCCACCGCTACAACATCGGCCTCGGAGCACCCTGGGCCGGCTGCACCGTCACCGTCATCCTCGACGAACACCACGCCACCGTCATCTGCGACAACACCCTCGTCCGCCACCTCCAACTCGACCGAACACGCCGCTACCAACCCACCGGTCGACCACGAGGCGGCCCACGACAACCACGCCACCTACCCTCCTGAACCGTCACCGATGTCCCGCGACACAACCGTCACCGATGTCCCGCGACAGAACAACCCGCCTCACGGGTTCGACGTTCACGAGAACGGAGCCTCCAGCCGGTGACGGAGTTATGCGTCGGACTCGAGGGCGTCGAAGGCGGCGTTGACCGTGTCGAGGAGACGGGCCGAGCAGCCCGCCATGTCGATCTCCGGCGACGGCGGCGGCTTCAGCTCGTCGACGATCTTCTGCGCGATCGCCCGGAACTCGGCGGCCGCCGGACCGTCGCCGTCGAGCGACACTGGCGTTCCGGCATCGCCACCGGCCGACACCGCCGGCTCGATGGGGATGCGTCCGAGCAGCGGTGCATCGATCGCCTCGGCCAGTGCGTCGCCCCCGCCGGAGCCGAACAGCGCATGCGTGTCGCCCGACGGGTCGGTGAACGCACTCATGTTCTCGACGATGCCGATGACCTTGAGGAAGCTGCGTCGAGCCATGTCGGCCGCCCGCTGCGCCACCTTCTGGGCGGCGAGTGCCGGTGTGGTGACCACGACGAGATCGGTCGACGGCAGCATGCGGGCGAGGCCCATCTGGACGTCGCCCGTGCCGGGCGGCATGTCGATGAGCAGGTAGTCGAGATCTCCCCACCGCACGTCACGCAGGAACTGCTCGACGGCTTTGGTGAGCATCAGACCCCGCCACATGAGAGCGGTGTCCTCCTCGACGAGGAAGCCGGTCGACACGACCTTGAGCAGCCCGTCGCCCACCGGACGCTCGTTCGGGATGATCAGCGGCTTGTCGTGGCCGTCGACGTGCTCGGCCTCCATGCGGTCGTCGATGCCGAGCAGGCGCGGCACCGAGAAGCCCCAGATGTCGGCGTCGAGGACACCGACCGTGTGGCCCATGGCAGCGAGCGCCGCCGCCAGGTTGACGGTGACCGAGCTCTTGCCGACGCCGCCCTTGCCTGAGGCGATCGCCAGCACGTTGCACGACGACGGGACCATCGTGTCGGGCGCGTTCTCGCGAGCGTTCCAGCGGGCCTTGGTCATGACCTCGCTGCGTTCTTCGGAGTTCATCTCGCCCCAGGTGATCGACACCTTGCGGACGCCGGGATGCAGCTCGACGCGGTCCTCGACCTCCTTCTTGATCTCGGCGCGCATCGGACAGCCGGAGATGGTGAGCTTGACGGTGACGTCGACGACGCCGTCGTCACCGATCTCCACGGCCGGGACCATCCCGAGTGACACGATGTCGGCGCCGAGCTCGGGGTCGATGACCGAACCGAGCACGCTCAGCACCTCGTCGCTGGTGGGCGGTGGGCCGGTCGGCTCCTTGCCCTGGCGCACGCCGAGGCGCTCGCCCGCCGCAGGTGAGGACGTTCCGGTGGCAGCCACGGGGAGATTTTACCGGCGAATCCCGTGTAATCTCTCTCCTGTGGGAAGGCCGGAACCCGACACCGACGGCGGTGACGCGACACAGGGCGAGACGCCGGGCGTCTCGATCGACCGGCTCGACCTGCTCAAGGCGCTCGGCGACAACACCCGGTACGCGATCTACCTCGAACTCGCACGCACCGCTCGTCCCCTCGCCACAGCAGACATCGCCCACTCGCTCGGTCTCCACGTCAACACGGTCCGTCCCCACCTCGAACGGATGCGTGAGGTCGGTCTCCTCGACGTCGAGGTCGGTGCCCGAGGAGACGTCGGTCGGCCGCAACACCGGTACTCGGTCGCAGCCGATGCGCCATCGCTCGGCCTCGAGCCGCCCACCATCCCGCTGCTCGCACGGATGCTCGTCGGCCTCGCCCGCCGACTCGGTGCCAGCGGCGCCGACGCCGAATCGATCGGCAACGACGAAGGCGCGGCCAGGGCCCGCCCGTACGAGTCGGCGCCGTCCACGCTCGAAGCGCTCGTGTCCGACCTCGACACGCTGGGATTCGACCCGATCGTGACCGATGCATCACCGTCGGTGGCGGCCGTGGCCGCCGACGCCGACGGCGAGTCCGACTCCGATGCGTCGGCCACCGTGGTGTTCGCGCACTGTCCGTTCGCCGAACTCGCCGAAGACCACCCCGAGGTCGTCTGTGGACTGCACCGCGGGCTCGTCGACGGGTTCGTTCGTCGAATGGGCGATGCCGACGCACACGACTTCTGCAGCCTCACCAGTCGCACTCCCTGTCGGGTCACGGTGTCGTCACGATGAGTGCCGTCGCCATGACGCTGCGTGCGCCATGCCCCGAATCGGCCTCAGCGTGGGGTGACCTGAATCCCGCTCTCGATAGGCTGACATCACATCTCGTTCCCACAGCTCCCAGGAGGACGTCATGATCACGCTCACCGACCCCGCTGCCGTCAAGGTCCGCGAACTGCTCGACGCCGAAGGCGCCGACGACCTCGCTCTCCGCGTCGCGGTGCGCCCCGGGGGCTGTTCGGGCTTCTCGTGCGAGATGTTCTTCGACGGCGACATCGCCGGCGACGACCAGACCGCACAGTTCGGTGCGAGCGGCGACGTCAGGGTCGTCGTCGATCCGGCGTCGGCGCAGCTCCTCGAGGGGGCGATGCTCGACTACAAGGATGGTCTCGAGCAGTCGGGCTTCGCGATCACGAACCCCAACGCCTCACGCACCTGCGGGTGCGGCCAGTCGTTCAGCTGATCAGCTGACCGCGGAGTCCAGCACCTCGCTGAGCTCCTCTTCGTTCCAGATGGCATCGAGGCGCGAGGTGACGCGTCCGTCCCCACCCACGACGTAGAGCACCGGCTCGAACGGAAGTGCCAGCGACTCGACGGTCGGGCTGAGCGTCGACGCGTTGAGGTCGGTGTAGACCTCGGCGTGGATGAAGTCCATCCGGTCGATGAACGCACCGGACACCGCGATCAGCGCATCGAGAGCGGGGATGCACGTGCCGGTCGCGCAGAAGGCCGGAGTCCCGACGAGGAAGGCGATCGGATTCCCGGTCTCGAGGGCGTCGTCGAGACTGATGTAGTGGAAGTCGCACTCCGGCTCGAGAGTGCAGATCGGATCGACGCCTCGTTGGTCGTCGAACGTCGGCGTCTCCAGCGCCGGCATCTCGTCACCGACCACCGGGATCGACATCCCGCGCGGATCGATGAGCTGGAACTGTGCACCCTCGGGCGGGCCGTCCTCGACGACGAGACTGTAGATGCCGGCGTCGGGCAGCTGCGCCCGAAACGCGTAGTAGGCGAAGGGATTGACGTCGCGGCGCGTTGCCGTGATCGAGTCGAGCACGACCCCGCCGTCCTGGTCGAGGATCTGCGCATTGAGCACGGCGGGTCCGTCGTTGAGCAGCTCGGCGTCGCGGGAGATCGAGAACGGGAGTCGTACGTCACCCGGCACGAGCGATGTCGGCGAGAAGCGTTGCACGAGCAGGAAGTCGGGGTCGCTCGACTCGTCGCCTCCGCACGCCGCCAGCACCCCGCCCGCCGCTGCGGCGGCAGCGAGTCCGAACAACCGGCGACGGTCGATCGTGAGGTCGCCGAGTGGTTCGAGGGTGTCGTCGGCGGGCGCCGACGGGCGTGAGTCGGGCGAGTTCATGAGGTGGCGTGGTCTCTTCCGCTGGTCGATCGGCGGGGCAGCCGCACTTGTCGGCCCGGCCCCATCATGGCCGACGGCGACGATATACGACACGGTGTCGGAGTTCGTTCCGTGATCGAGGTGTTCTGCGAACGTTGCTCGGGCCAGGATGGAATCGATGACCGACGGGGGAGTGCAGTTCGTGCTCGACGGACGTGACGTCTGGGTCGCCGACGACCGCACGACGCTGCTCGATGCGCTCCGCGAGCATCTCGGCGTGCGCAGTGTGAAGGACGGCTGCAGCCCCCAGGGCCAGTGCGGATGCTGCACGGTGCTGGTCGACGGTTCGCCCCGCGTCGCCTGCGTGACTCCGGTGAGTCGAGTGCGGGGCAAGTCGATCACGACCGTCGACGGACTCGATGATGCCGATCGTTGGGCCGACGCGTTCTGCGCGACCGGTGCCAGTCAGTGCGGGTTCTGCACGCCGGGGATCATCGTGCGTCTCAGCGCGCTCTCGCCTGAGTCGCTCGCCGACCGCGCAGCCGTCGACAAAGCCCTGCTCGCACATCTGTGCCGATGTACGGGGTGGCAGCCGATCCGGGACGCGGCGCGGATCATGGGCGGCGATCCGTCGGCAGAGGGACCAACCGACCGGGACTTCGTCCGAGCCGCGAGACGGGCCGAGATCGAGGGCGGGGTCGCACAGCACGTCGATCCCGCGGTCGCATTGGGGCGCGGCGGCTTCGCCGACGACACGGCACCCTCCGTGGCGCTGGTCGCCCTGCGCCGCTCGGATCGTCGTCACACCGACAGCGACGACAGCGACGCCGATGACGGTGGCGACATCGATGCGCAGTGGGTGGTCGGCGAGACGCTCGCCAAGGCGCGGCAACGGTCGGAGAAGATCCAGGGCCGTCGGACCACCGCACCTGCGTCGTGGCCCGTCGACGTCCCGTCGGGTCGGTGGTCGCAGACGTTGCAGACCACGTGGGTGGAACCCGCCTACCTCGAGCCCGATGCGTCGTGGTGTCCGCCCGGCGG
Organism: Actinomycetota bacterium; assembly: GCA_039198505.1. GTDB lineage: Bacteria > Actinomycetota > Acidimicrobiia > Acidimicrobiales > Ilumatobacteraceae > Ilumatobacter_A. Next base: position 4,790 of record JBCCTP010000021.1, read on the forward strand.
CGAGCCGGTGTCGTCCGTCGGCAACGGGGGCGCCTTCGGAGCGAAGCTCGGCGACGAAGTGGGAACCGCTGCGCGCGATCTCGCCGCCCGCCACGATCGCCCGGTGCGCACGATCTGGGCCCGCGAAGACGTCGTTCGCCTCGGTGCGAAGCGACCACCACTCGCTCTCGCCGTTGCGCCGCACGGCGCGATCGCCGTGCGTTTCGTGAGCCCCGATCGGCCCGAGCTGGCCGAGGCCCTGCGTCGGTCGATCGTCGATGCGGTCGGGGAGAGCGGCGTCGGCGGTGACGCCGAACTCGACGTCGAGGCCGTCGAGTGTGCCGGCCCGACGGTGTCACCCGATCTCCGTGGCGCCGGCTGGGCCGAGGTCGTCGGCGCGGTCGCCGCGTGGCGCGCCGACCCGAACGAATCGGTCGTCGTCTCGACGCTGTCCGGAGCACGAGCGACCGTTCAGATCGGTCGCGACGGTCGCGTCGACGTCACCGTCGACGCCGGCCCGGTGCTCGACGAGGTCGTCCTGCGTTCGTACTGCATCGGCGCCGTGCATCAGGCGTTGGGAATGGTGCGATCCGAGTCCATCAGTCTCGACGACGAGGGTCGGCCGCTCGATCTCACGATCCGTTCGTTCGGGGTGCTCCGCGCCGTCGACATGCCCGACGTCGTCGTCTCGCTCGTCGACAGTGGTCGGTGCACCGAGCCCGTGAACGGGAGCGACGCCGTGTTCGCAGCCACGTTCGGTGCGGCCTGGCGCGACGCCGGATTCCCCGAGCGCCTGCCGATCTCGGCCGTCTGAGTGTGCGAGACCTGCAGCCGAGGTGTGCCGATCCGGCCCGGGCGGACGCGGACGGGTCGAGCCGGCGACTGGGCTACGGTCGGCGGCCATGAGCGCAGCGCCCATCGGCCCGTACACCCCCGTCGTCCAGACGGGGGACTTCGTCTTCGTCTCCGGGCAGGTCGGACTCGCCGACGGCGCGATCGTCGAGGGCGGTCTCGTCGCCGAGACCCAGCAGGCCATGACCAATCTCGCAGCGCAACTCGCGACCGTCGGTGCGACGCTCGACGATGTCGTGAAGACCACGTGCTTCCTCGTCGACATGGATGACTACGCCGCCTTCAACGAGGTGTACGTCGCGGCGCTCGGCGATCACCGGCCGGCTCGGTCGTGTGTCGCGGTGGCCGCGCTTCCCGCCGGTGCCGTCGTCGAGGTCGAGGCGATCGCTCGTCTCAGCGGAAGCTGACGGCCGGGCGGTTGCGAGTACGCTGAACGCATGGCTGGTGCGATCGCCCTCATCGTGGTGATGATCCTCATTCCGGTGGCTGTGCTCATGAGCGGTGCCGCCGCTTCGGCGGTCATCGGCGAGGTCTTCCGCCGCAACGGCGAGCGGGTCCACGAGGGTTCCGAGCTCATCGATCTGCCCGACTGAGTCGACGCAGCACATGGCGAACGCGGCGGGCGATCGGGCCGATCTGCTGGTCGCCGGAGCGCGCTGTGTCGCCACGGTCGACGGAGACCGTCGCGAGATCGACGGCGGGTGGGTCGCCGTCACCGACGGGTTCGTGAGTGGCGTCGGAGACGGACCGCCTCCCGACGCCGACACCGTCCTCGACGCCACCGACTGCCTGGTGACTCCGGGGCTGGTCAACACCCACCATCATCTGTACCAGAACCTCACGCGGGCGTTTCCGCCCATGACCGACAAGCCACTCTTCGGCTGGCTCCAGTCGCTCTATCCGCTGTGGCGAGCGCTCGACACCGAATCGGTGTACGTGTCGACGTGGATCGGTCTCGCCGAGCTCGCGCTGTCGGGATGCACCACCTCGACCGATCATCTGTATCTCCACCCTCATGGCGCCGGCGACCTCTTGGCCGCCGAGATCGAGGCGGCCCGAGATCTCGGGGTGCGCTTCCATCCGACTCGAGGCTCGATGTCGCTGTCGGAAAAGGACGGTGGGCTCCCGCCCGACGACGTGGTGTCCGACGACGACGAGATCCTCGCGGCGTCGGAGGAAGCGGTCGCCCGGCACCATGATCGATCGTTCAGAGCGATGACACGAGTGGCGCTCGCGCCGTGCTCACCGTTTTCCGTGACCGAGGACCTGATGGTCCGGTCCGCGGAACTCGCGGAGACGCTCGACGTGCGGCTGCACACCCATTTCGCCGAGAACGCCGAGGACGATGAATTCAGCCTGGCGACCTTCGGGTGCCGGCCGATGGAGTACCTGGAGCGAACCGGGTGGGCGAGCGATCGCACCTGGGTCGCGCACTGCGTCATGCCGAACGACGACGAGGTGCGTCGCTTGGGTGCCGCCGGGGTCGGCGTCGCGCACTGCCCGTCGAGCAATCTGATCCTCGCGTCGGGGATCTCGCCGGTCGTGCCGCTGCGCGCCGCCGGTGTGCCCGTCGGCCTCGGAGTGGACGGTTCGTCGTCTGCCGACTCGGCATCGCTCTGGCTCGAGGCCCGTCAGGCCATGTTGCTCGCCAAGCTCCGAGACGGGGCGGCAGCGGGCACGGCGCGGATGGCGCTCGAGGTGGCGACCGTGGGCGGTGCGGGATGTCTCGGCCGCCGAGGCGAGATCGGCGAGTTGAGCGTCGGCGCGGTCGGCGACATCGCCGTGTGGCCGCTGACCGGCCCGTCGTTCGCCGGCGCGGTCGCCGATCCGATCGAGGCCTGGCTCCGTTGCGGGCCGGTCTCGGCCCGCCACACGGTCGTGCACGGCACGCCGGTCGTGCGCAACGGCAGGATCGTGTCCGGCCGGCTCGACGAGCTGCTCGCGGCGCACGATCTGCTCTCCCGCCGACTGCAACAGCTCGCGGAGTGACACCGCGTTCGCGTGCCGACTGGGCAGACTGATGGGGTGACGTCCCCCCGTCGCTTCCGTCCTCACCTTCGCGCGGCCGCGGTGGCCGTGGTCGCCGCTTGCGCCGTCGCAGGATGTGCGCTGGTCGAAGCCGATGACGACGTCCTCGTGGTGAACGACGACGTGCCGCCGCCGCTGCCGACCATCGGCCTCGGCTCCGACACCGGGGAGGGCGGGGTGATCAGCGGGTCGGCCGAGGTGCGCGCGATCGACACGGGCGAGATCGAGTCACTGGTCATGATCGGCGACTCGATCACCGTGGGCTCGCAGCCCTCGCTCCAGGAGCTGTTCACCACGCTGGGCTTCGACGACGTGGCGATCGTGGCCCAGACGAGCAAGCGCACGGCCGTCGGGTCCAGCGAGAATCCGTCGGGCGTGGTGCTCGCCGACTTCCTCGACGGCGAGGACGACCTCGACGCCGATCAGCGACTGTGGGTCGTGGCACTCGGGACGAACGACATCGGTCAGTACGACGGCGTCGAACCGATGGAGGAGGCGGTGCGGGAGCTCCTCGCCGAGATCCCCGATGACGCGCCGGTGGTGTGGATCAACGCCTACTTCCGCGATCGGCCCGACGGGACGGCCGAGGTCAATGCGGCGATCGAGAACGTGCTGACCGAGCGGGGCAACGCCGCCCTCGGTCGGTGGGACCTCGTGGCACCCGGTGATGGAGTGCTGCGGTCCGACGGTGTGCATCCCAACCAGGACGGCGCGGTGATCTTCGCCGACCTCGTGGCGCGCACCGTCGTCGACTTCGTCGGCTGACGAACAGCACGAATCCGACCCGGCACCGGATGTGCTGTCTTTGTCGGGGGTGCTAGGAGTTCCAGCGGGACTGGCCGAAGCGGTACCCGACGCTGCGGACGGTCTGGATGAGGCCCGCGTGCTCTTCGCCGAGCTTGGCCCGCAGGCGTCGCACGTGGACGTCGACCGTGCGAGCACCGCCGTAGTACTCGTACCCCCAGACCCGGCTGAGGAGGATCTCGCGGGTGAACACCTTGCCCGGGTTCTGGGCGAGGAACTTCAGCAGCTCGTACTCCATGTACGTCATGTCGAGGGGGCGTCCGGCGATGGACGCCTGGTACGTCTCGAGGTTGAGGACCAGATCGCCGTACTCGACGAGATCGGCCTGCTGGATCTCGGTCTCGGCGGCGAGCAGGTGGCGCAGCCGGGCCTCGAGCTCGGACGGATGGAACGGGGTCAGGCAGAAGTCGTCGAACAGCTCGTCGCGATGCTCGAGTTCGGGCAGCTGCGACCCGGCCACCAGCAGAAGTGTCGGAATGGCCGACCCCTGGTGCTTGCGCGTGGTGCGCAGGAAGCTCCACGCCGCGTCGATGTCGTCGGCGGCGTCGACGATCATGCCGGCCCAGCCGCCCTCGGGCTCGGTCTCCGCGGCGTCGTTGATGCCGGCGACGGCCTTCCATGCGAAGCCGGCGAGGTCGAGGGTGCGGGCGAGCTCGGGCGGCGCCGGATCGGGAACGACGGCGAGCATCCGGTTGGTGTCGGTCATGGCTCTCGTCCTCAGAGGGAGGTCAGGTATCGGTCGAGTTCGAAGGCGGACACGTGTGTCTTGTAGGCCCGCCACTCGGACCTCTTGTTCCGGAGGAACCACTCGTGGATGTGTTCGCCGAGCGCCTCGGCCGCAAGTTCGGAGTTCTCCATGGTGCGAAGTGCGTCGCTCAGAGACTGCGGGAGTTGCCCGATCCCGAGCTTCTCCAACACGTCGTCGCCGATCTCGAACAAGTTTGCATCGGCCTCGTCGGGCAGTTCATAACCCTCCCGCACACCGCGCATGCCCGCAGCGAGGATGAGCGAGAACGCGAGATACGGGTTGCAGGTCGCGTCGGGCGACCGGTACTCGATGCGCGTCGCGAGCGGGTTGCCCTTCTTGGCGATCGGGACGCGGATGAGGCCGCTGCGGTTGTTGCGCGCCCAGCTGATGTGGACGGGCGCCTCGAAGTGCGGCACCAGTCGCTTGTAGCTGTTGACCGTGGGGTTGGTGACGGCCGTGATCTCGGCCGCGTGGCGGAGCAGGCCGGCCATGAACGACTTCGCGGTCGCCGACAGGTGATAGCCGTCGTCGGCGTCGTAGAAAGCGTTCTCGTCGCCGCGGAAGAGCGACATGTGCAGGTGCATGCCGGACCCCTGCTTGCCCTCGAGGGGCTTGGGCATGAACGTGGCGTGCACGCCGTTGCGGGCGGCGATCTCGCGGACCGTCAACCGGAACGTCATGACCGAGTCGGCCATGGTGAGGGCGTCGGTGTGGCGGAGGTCGATCTCCTGCTGGCCCGGTGCGTCCTCGTGGAACGAATACTCGACCGGGATGCCGACCGATTCGAGCGTGCGGATGGTCTGCTTGCGCAGCTCGCCGGTGACGTCGTGGGTGGTCAGGTCGAAGAACCCGCCGTCGTCGACCGGCACGGGCGGCGACCCGGGCACCGGGTCCTCGAAGTAGAAGAACTCGATGTCGGGCGCGAGGTAGAAGGTGAGACCCGCCTCGTGCGCGGCCTTGACGTGGCGACGCAGCACCTGGCGCGGATCACCGGGGAACGGCGTGCCGTCGAGGCGGTGGATGTCGCAGAAGATCCGGGCCTCCGGCGCTGCCGGGTCACCCCACGGCAGGACCTCGTACGTGTCGGGGTCGGGCATCGCGAGGACATCGGCCTCCTGCACCCGACTGAACCCGTCGATCGACGATCCGTCGAACGTCATCCCGTCGCTGAGCGCGTTGTCGAGCTCGGCCGGGGAGATCGCCAGGCTCTTCAAGTTGCCCAGTACGTCGGTGAACCACAGCCGAATCAGGCGCACTCCGCGCTCTTCGACCGAGCGGAGTACGTACTCACGCTGCTGCTCCAACACGTCCATGCCCTCCAGTGTTGCAGTTGTGGGTTGAAACCCGACGGGGCGGAGGCCGAAGCCCCCGCCCCGCAGGACTCGTCAGCGGCTCGGGCCGCTCTCGTTCACGTCATCGGGTCACTTCATCGCCGCACACGTGGTGTCGGTGATGAGGCGGGCGACGACGTACGGATCCATGTTGCCGTTCGGGCGGCGATCCTCGAGGTAGCCCTTCTTGTCCTGGGCGACCTGCCACGGGATGCGGATCGACGCGCCACGGTCGGAGACGCCGTAGCTGAACTGGTCGAAGCGCTGGGTCTCGTGGGCGCCGGTGAGGCGGTCCTCGATGCCGACGCCGTAGTTCTTGATGTGGAGGTCGGCCTTCTTGCCGAGGGCCTTGCAGGCCTCCTCGATGACCTTGTAGCCGCCGTCTTCGCGCATCTCGATCGTGGAGTAGTTCGTGTGGCAGCCCGCGCCGTTCCAGTCACCCTTCATCGGCTTCGGGTCGGTCGAGATGACCACGCCGTAGTCTTCCGCGATGCGGTGGAGCAGCCAGCGGGCCACCCACAGCTGGTCGCCGACCTCGAGCAGACCGAGCGGGCCGACCTGGAACTCCCACTGACCGGGCATGACCTCGGCGTTGATGCCCGAGAGGCTCAAGCCGGCGCTGAGACATGCCTCGAGGTGCTCCTCGGCGATGGAGCGACCGGTGATGGCGAGTTCACCGACGCCGCAGTAGTACGGACCCTGGGGGCCGGGATAGCCGCCCTCGGGGAAGCCGAGCGGCTCGCCGGTGACGCGGAGCATCGTGTACTCCTGCTCGATGCCGAACAGCGGCTCGTGCTTCTTGTACTTCTTGGCGGTCCGGGCGGCCGCGGCGCGGGTGTTGGTGGGGTGCGCCTTGCCGTCGACGAGCATCACCTCGCACATGACGAGGACGTTGTCGCCGCCGCGGAGGGGGTCGGGGTACGAGGCGACGGGCTTGAGAACGCAGTCGCTCTTGTCGCCCGTGGCCTGATTGGTCGACGAGCCGTCGAAGCCCCAGATCGGCAGATCGCCGACCGCGGTGCTGGCGTCGTCGGCCAGGATCTTGGTCTTGGAGCGGAGAGCGGCCGTCGGCTCGGTGCCGTCGGTCCAGATGTACTCGGCCTTGATCGCCACGTGTGTCCTCGATTTCGTGTTGAGACGGTTGGTTCGTGGAACCTCGGGCCACGCCCTCTGCCGGTCGGCGAGACGCGGTCGTCCGGAGGCGGTCGGCATGGTGTCAGCGAGCCGTTGCTGACCCGTTGCCCGACTGTGAACGCCGCGTGAACGGGCCTCCCGGAGGTTCTGGTGGCTCGACGGTCCGCTTCTGCCCGGGCCAGATGCGGACACTGTCCGCTGTCGCCCGGGTCGGATCCGGACCGCTCGACGCCCCGACGTCCCGCGCACTGCGTGATCGAGCGGCTCACTACCGTGACGCGGATGCGCCGTGCACTGCTCGCCGTGTCGATGCTCGCCTCGCTCCTCGTCGTCGCCGGCGGGGCCGGCCCAGCGCCTGTGGTGGCCGCCCTCCCCGCCGGGTTCGTCGACACCGACGTGGCCGACATCCCCGGCGTTCCGACCACCGTCGAAGCCCTGCCCGACGGACGGGTCGTCGTGCTCTCGCAAGACGGACGGGTCACGCTCGTCGACGACCGGGACGGCACGGCCGCGACGCGCCAGTTGGCCGACTTCAACGACATCTGCAGCACCTTCGAGAAGGGGCTGCTCGGCCTCGCTCTCGACCCCGACTACGTGGTGAGCGGCACCGTGTACGTGTACCGCACGGTCGTGTCGGGCCAACCGGGTGGCTGCCACAACCGGGTCAGCCGGTTCACCATGAACGACACCACGCTCGATCTCGGGAGCGAGGTCGTGCTCGTCGACAACATCTCGGCGGTCAACGGCAATCACAACGGTGGCGACCTCGAGGTCGGTCACGACGGCTTCCTCTACATCGCGGTCGGCGACGCCGGCAGCGACCCGCGGGGCAACTCCGGGTCCGGGGGCTCCAACGACGCGGCGCGCGATCTGTCGCTGCTCAACGGGAAGATCCTGCGCGTCGACCGGTTCACCGGCACCGCGGCCCCCGGCAACCCGTTCAGCGGCGCCGGCACCGCCGACTGTCGCCTCCGCGGGAACACGTCGTCGACGCCCACGACCACGTGCCGAGAGATCTTCGCATCCGGTCTGCGGAACCCGTACCGGTTCGCGTTCGATCCGAACACGGGAGACACCCGGTTCTTCATCAACGACGTCGGCCAGAACGCCCGTGAAGAGGTCAACGAGGGAGTGCTCGGCGCCGACTACGGCTGGAACGTCCGCGAGGGGCAGTGTCCACGTGGCGACAACCCGCCGTGCGCTGGGCCGCCCGCCGGACTGACCGACCCGATCACCGACTACAGCCACTCGATCGGCGACTTCATCACGGCGGGGGCCTTCATCCCGAACGGTCACTGGCCCGCCGAGTACGACGGCGGCTACCTCTTCGCCGACGGTGGGGAGGGCCAGGTCTGGCTCCGCCGCGCCGACGGCTCGGTCGACTACGGCGACGAGTTCCTCACCGGCAAGTTCGGCATCGTCGACATGGCGTTCTCGGTCGGCGGTCTCCAGCCGGCGCTCTACTACGTGAGCACGGGCGGCCAGCTCGCCAAGGTCACGGCTCCCACGTCGCCGACCATCGGCGACACCGGGCGCCTGGTGTTCGAACCGCTCGACACGATCGAGCGTCGCTTCGACTCCCGAGAGGACGACGGCGGCACGCGCCTCCGCGGTGGCCAGACGCGTCTGATCGATCTCGACGCCCCCGACGACGCAGTCGCCGTCCTCGCGAACGTGACACTCGTGCGACCCCTCGACGACAGCGGATTCGCCACGGCCTGGCTCCAGCGCACCCACCGGCCCAACATCTCCAACGTCAACGCGCGACTCGGCGAGGCGGTCGGCAACCTCTCGATCATCCCGCTGCAGTCCGCGACCGACGCGGTCGGCGGCGGTGGCGATCCGCAGATGCTGCTCTTCACGCAGGCGTCGTCGCACCTCACGGTCGACGTCGCCGGCTTCTTCGTGCCCGGGGGAGGTGCCGCGACAGCGGGACGGATCGTCACGGCCGACAGCCCGAGCCGACTCATCGACACCCGGGAGCCGGCGACGGACGACCGTCCGTACGACCGGTCGGTCGACGGCGCGGGCCAGCGGGTCACGGTGCCCGTCGCCGGCGTCGACGCGAGCGACGTGCCCACCGCTGCCGACGAAGCCACGGCCGTGGTCGTCGTGATCACGGCGATCACCAACGACGGCGGAGCCGGCGGGTTCGTCACCCCGTATCCGAAGGGATCGGCGCGACCGGTCGTGTCGAGCGTCAACGTCGGTCCCGATGACGTGCGGGCCAACATGGGCGTGGTCCCGATCGGTGACGACGACTCGATCGAGCTCTACTTCGAGGGAGTCGACCACGTGGTCGTCGACCTGCTCGGACACGTCACCGGATCCGCCGCTCCCGCCGGCACCGAGGGCCTCTTCCATCTCATCACACCGGCGCGCGACGCCGATTCGCGGATCGGCGATTCACTCGATCGGCTGAACGTCGGTGTGCCCACCACGCTCAACCCCGAGGCGATCTTCGACGGTGCGGGTGCGGTCGCACAGAACATCACGATGGTCCGCACCGGCGGTCGCGGCTTCGTGACGTCGTACCCCGGCCCGACGCAACCCGACACGTCGAGCGTGAACGCCAGCGCGGCCGGTCAGGTGCGCGGCGCGTTCAACATCACCACGATGAACGCCGGTTCGGTGAGCTACGTGGCCGGTGAGTCGCCGACCGATCTGACGGTCGACGTGTTCGGCTACTTCGAGTCGTGAGCGGCCGAGACCGGATCGAGACATCCGGAATCTGGCGGACATCTGGTGTCTGACACCGGATGTCCCGTGTGAGCAGGAGCGGCGGGGTCAGGTCTCGATCACGACGCGTTCGGTGAGGTTGCGGTCGGCGGTGATGTCCGCCTCGGTGAACCTCACCGTGCGCCAGTTCTTCTGGCTGAAGCGGTCGGCCTGGGCCGCCGTGGTCTCGTCGCGCAGGTCGGAGTTGCCGTAGGTCAGGATGGCGCTCGCCTCGGGCGCGCCCGACGAGTAGTCGACGACCATCACGAAGCTCGTCCCGAAGTTGACCGGGTGGCCGTCGGCGCGGAGCGAGCTGCCCGGCGCCACCTGGTCCCCGCGGTTCGGTGCGCCCGGCTCGAGCGACGAGTTGCCCCCACCCCACGAGACGATGTTCGTGACGCCATCGTCGTTGGTGCCACCGTGCAGCGGGATGCGCTCACCGGCGCGCTCGGTGAACTGCGCGGAGCCGAGTGTGGCGTCGACCGCGAACCCCGCCTTCTGCAGGGTCTGAACAGCTCGAGCCAGCGCTTGCAGAACGGGCCCCGTGTCCTCGGCCAGCTGGTTCGGGGTGGTGGCGGGTTGATCGACGACGAACGAGTCGCCGTAGAGGGCGCCCTGATCACGCAGGTCGGCGCCGTCGAAGCGCTCGATGACCTCGCGCCACAGGAGCGGTCCGGCGCGGTCGAGGTCGTAGCGGCCGTCCCACCCGGCGAGCACGTCGCACGCCGCAGTGAGGTCGACGGCCTCGGCCGGCAGGCCCACCGTGCCGTCGGCGGCGAGGAGTTCCTCGACCTCGACGAGCGGCGCGGCCCGGCACGCTTCGACCACCTGGGGGACCAGGACCCAGGCGAGGTTGCCGAGGTTGTCGAACGCAGCGGCGCGGACCTCGTCGGCGGTCCAGGTGCGGTCGTCGCCGGTGAGACCGAACCGGTCGGTCGCAGCGAGCACGAGCGCGTTCTGTCGGCTGCGCGGCGACAGCGGGACCTCGGCGCGTCCGTGGAGGATCGAGAAGTCGCCGACGAGCGGTGCGGTGGCGTTGTTGATCCAGTAGCTGTCGTTTGCGTTGAAGACGTGGTCGAGTCGCTCGGTCATCGGCATGGCGGCGAACGGCACGAGCCCCGGATCGCGGGCGCCGTCCGCCTCCGCCCAGCGGAAGCGCGAATCGGAACCGTCGAGAAGGACCACGCCGAACGACTCGGCGGCGGTGGTGAGCGGATCGCCGTCGAGCAGCTTCGCCAGGTAGATCAGCTGAGCGTCGGGGGTGAGGTTGGGCGTCGCCGACGTGTCGGCGTACCACACCCGGCCATCGGCTCCGGCGGCGACGGTGTTGAACAGCGGCACGCCCTGATGGCGGGCGTGCGTGTCGATCAGGTCGTCGAGGTCGGCCACGTCGACCAGGTCGAGGTACATCTCGACGAACTCGTCGTTGTCGATGTTGGCGTCGCGGAACGTCAACACGGTCTCGTCGGTCCACCCGACGCCGGGGAAGTCGAGGATCGGTCCGTACTCGCTCGACCAGAGCGTTCGTGTCTGCTCCTCGATCGTGTCGTCGGCTCGGCGGATCTCGACGGTGTGCACGGTCGACGTCATCGCGACCGGCTGCTCGTCGACCAGGTAGGTGGTCGGCGAGTCGGGTGCGAGGTCGAGCGAGTACGCGGTGAACCGCGTGCCGGCCGAGACCGTGTGCGACCAGGCGACCCCGTCGGTGAATCCGATTCCGATGCCGGGAACCCCGATGAGCTGAGCGCCGTAGATGTCGACCTCGTCGGGCACCGTGAGGTGCACCTCGTGGAATCTCAGTTCGCCCTCCCACGGGAAGTGGGGATTGGCGAGCAGGATGCTCCCCGTCCCGCCGGTCGTGCGGTTCTCGCCGATGGCCCATGCGTTGCTGCCGAGCTCGGTCGGGTCGGCGAGGATCGGCGGGGCGACCGGCGCCTCGGACACGAGCCCTTCGGGTGCGGTTCCGTCGGGCTCGGCCTCGGCGACCGGCGGTTGCGCGTTCGAGAGGAAGTCGAGGAGTTGCGCGCTGCTGGCCAGCAGCGCGAGTGACCGCGCGTAGGCGTAGATCTCGTCGGCGTCGAGGGGCCGGACCCACGACTCACCTGCACACCACGATCCGAGGCCATCGGGGCCGCCGTCGGCGAGCGCTCGGTTCCATCCGAGCGCGTAGGCCTCGAACACGTCGACGACGTCGTCGGACACGTTCTGCGTGAAGTCCAGCGTGGCGCGTTCGAAGATGCCGACGTGTCGCCAGGCGAAGTCGCTCTCGACGTTCTGGCCGTTGTTCCCGGGTCCGAAGTTGGCGGCTCGTTCGCCGCGGATCTTCAGGATCTGGTCGACGAGCGTGCAGCCGTGGTCGGTGGCGGTGACGAATCCCTGTCCGAACGCAACGTCGAGCGTCGAGTCACCGCTGATGTGTGCGACACCGTCGGTGGTTCGGCGGATGGTGGTGGCGAAGCGAGGAGGGACGACCGTGGTGGTGGTCGTCGTGGTGGTGGTCGTCGTGGTCGTGGTCGGCGGCAGCGTGGTGGTCGTGTCGGCCGACGTGGGCAACGGAATCGCCTCGGGACCGGCACCGGGGGAACAGGCCGCTGCGACCAGCGCCGCGGCCACGACCGCGGCGGACGCCGCTGTGGTTCGCGCCGTCCTCCGCTTCGCCCCGATCATCGATCCGCCATTGAACCACGCGCTCGTCATCGGAGCCGTTCGAGCGTGCTCGATACGCTGCCGGTGTGACGGTGCTGAGGATCGCGATGGCCCAGCTCAACCCCACCGTGGGTGATCTCGAGGGCAACCTGGCCAAGCTCTCCGATGCCTACGACGAGGCCGAGGCGGCCGGATGTGACATCGTCGCCTTCCCCGAGTTGTCCACGACCGGGTATCCGCCCGAGGACCTCGTCCTGAAGCCCGGCTTCGTCGACGACAACCGCGAGATGCTGGGCAAGTTCGCGGCGCGCACACGGCGCTGCGTCGCGGTGGTTGGTTTCGTCGACGAGGACCGCGACCTCTACAACGCTGCTGCGGTGTGCACCGGCGGCGAGATCGTCGGCACGTACCGCAAGCGGCTCCTCCCCAACAACACGGTCTTCGACGAGCAGCGGTACTTCACCCCCGGCGACGAGTCCGATCCGCTCGAGCTGTACGAGATCGGTGGCGTGAAGGTCGGCGTGTCGATCTGCGAGGACATCTGGTCCGCCTCCGGGCCCGTCGCCGAGCAGGCCGCCGCCGGCGCCGAGATCAACATCAACATCAACGGGTCGCCGTTCGCCACCGGGAAGGGAACGGTCCGCGAGCGGATGCTGGCCACGCGGGCGGCCGACTCGCACTGTGCGGTGGTGTACGTCAACCAGGTCGGCGGTCAGGACGAACTCGTCTTCGACGGCCAGTCGCTCGCGTTCGACCACGAGGGCACCCTCCTGGCCCGAGGCCCGCAGTTCGCCGAGGACCTGGTCGTCGTCGACGTCCCGATCCCGCCGGTGTACCGCAAGCGACTCCTCGACCCGCGAGGGCGTTCCACGAGCGAGATGCTGCCCGTCGTCGAGATCAGCCGGGCGCCGGTCACGCCGGTCGAGTCCTACGAGGCCGATGGCGACGACCGTCCCCAGCCGCTGTGTCCGGTCGCCGAGACCTTCGACGCCGATCGTGAGCTCTACGACGCGCTCGTCCTCGGCACCCGCGACTACTGCCGCAAGAACGGTTTCTCCGACGTCGTGATCGGACTGTCCGGTGGCATCGACTCCACCATCGTGGCCGCCATCGCCGCCGACGCGCTCGGCCCCGACCACGTCCACGGCGTGTCGATGCCGTCCCGGTACTCGTCCGACCACTCGAAGTCCGATGCCGAGCGACTCGCCGACAACCTCGGCCTCGACTTCCGGACCATCTCGATCGAACCGGCGTTCAGCGCGTACCTGGAGATGCTGGCCCCGTCGTTCGAGGGTCGAGAACCCGGGCTCACCTACGAGAACATCCAGTCGCGGTGTCGTGGTCAGGTGCTGATGGCTCTGTCGAACGAGTTCGGCTGGATGGTGTTGACCACCGGCAACAAGAGCGAGGTCGCGGTCGGCTACTTCACCATCTACGGCGACTCGGTGGGCGGCTATGCCGCCATCAAGGACGTGCTGAAGACCCGCGTGTACGACCTGTGTCGGTACGTCAATCGTCGCGAAGGCCGGGAGATCATCCCCGAGAGCGTCATCACCAAGCCGCCGTCGGCCGAACTCCGACCCGACCAGCAGGACTCCGACAGCCTGCCCGAGTACGACATGCTCGACCCGATCCTCGAGCTGTACGTCGAGCACGATCGCACCGCCGGCGAGATCGTCGAACTCGGACACGACGAGGCGATGGTCCGCCGCGTCACCCGCCTCGTCGACATCGCCGAGTACAAGCGCCGTCAGTGCCCGCCCGGTGTGCGGGTCAGCCGCAAGGCGTTCGGCAAGGACCGTCGGGTTCCGATCACGTCGGGCTACCGAGGCTGACCGAGCTGCGACGCCGGCGACGGCTCGGGATCCGGGCGCTCGGCGTCGCATACGTTCCTCGTCAAGGCGCTCAACGATCGGGGGGCGTCGACCGATGACTCATTCCGTGAAGCGCTCCACGGTCCCCCTGCTCGCCTCGACCGCGCTCGTCCTCGCCGCGTGTGGCTCCGACGGCTCGGCCGATCCTGACACCCCGGACGTCGGCGAGGTGTTGCCCGACGTCGAGGTCGCCCTGGCCGCAGCGCTCGTCAACACCGGCGCGGCGGAAGCGTTCCACGTCGACATGGCCATCGGCTTCGAGATGGACATGGGTTTCGAGGGGATGTCGTTCGACGCCGACCTGTCTCGGCCGACCATCCAGTACGACGTCGACGCCGAGGGCGAGGCGTACATGCTGTTCGACGTCGGGGCGATGATGGGCCAGATGGCCGACTCGATGGGCGACGCCGGCGACCTCGGCGGGGTCGATCTCGACTCGGCTCGGATGGAGTACTGGATCGACGGTGACCTGATGACCATCGACATGAGCAGCTTCGGCGCTGCGATGGGTGCCGCGGGCGACCTGAGCCAGATGGGCGCTCCCTTCGACCAGATGTTCGCCGGTCCGTTCACCATCGACGCCGGCCAGCTCGCCGTCGCCGACGGGTTCGCAGCAGCTCAGGACCTCACCGGACAGTCGTTCCCCAACCCGCGTGAGATCGCCGCATCGCTCGCCGAGTCGCTGGGCGACGACGTCGAGGTGGTCGACGGCGACAGCAGTCGCTACCGCGGCACGATCTCGTTCCTCGAGATGGGAGCGGTCTTCGGCGACGACGAGCCGTTCGGTCCGGCGGGCGACGCATTCGACGGTCTCGTCGACGATCCGGCGGCCGCTGCGGCGGCGTTCGAGGACGTGTTCGGCGACCTGACGGCCGACGTCGAGGTCACGATCGAGGGCGACGCCGTCGACGTGATCCGCATCGACGCCGACCTGTCGCCGATCTTCTCCAACTTCGGCGAACTGGCCGAAGCGACGGGTCAGCCGATGGCCGAGGAGGAACTGGCGATGATGGAGGTGTTCTTCGCCGACGTCACGTTCGGGTACTCCCTCGCGATGGACTTCGACCTCGATCCGTCGATCGACGTGGAGATCCCCGCCGGCGACTTCCCCGACTTCACCGATCAGTTCGAACAGATCGTCGAACTCGGCCTCGCCGGCTGACGCGGTCACTCGGTGTCGGACACCGGGTGACCCGCGCCGTTCCGGCGTCAGGTCGTCGCAGTGGTGTGGCGGGTGAGCGGCCTCGTCAGGCACGTCGGCCCGCCCTCACACGGGAGACACAGCGCATCGGCGGCGAACGTGTCGACCTCGCATCCCGCACGCTCCATGAGCGTCCGGGTCGTCGGGAACCCGTCGATGGCGAGCACCCGACGGGGGGCGAGCGCCAGCACGTTGACGTTGAGGCCGTTGCTGGCGGCGAATTCGTCGCGTGGCACGTCGATCAGTTCGATCCCGGTCTCGCGAAGACGCTCGACCAGCACGTACGGGACGAGCGGCAGATGGACCAGCGCGAGATCGACGTCGAGCGGATTCACGATCGACAGCAGGTGGAGACACGCCTCGGGTCCGTGCAGGTACGGCAGATCGACCGCGAGGACCTCGATTCCGTGCGGTCGGAGAAGAGCGGAGAGCTGGTCGATCCCGGACTGGTTGGTCCGTGCGCCTCGTCCGACCGCGAGCGTCGAGCGGTCGATCCAGCAGCAGTCTCCGCCCTCGACCGTTCCCGGCGCCTCGATCGAACCGACGATCGGTGTGCCCGTCCGTTCGTAGAACGCACGGTGGAGACCGACTTCGTCCCGGCGCAGATCCTTGCCGGGACGCAGCAGCAGCGCTCCGGCCGGGATCATGAACGACGGGTCGAACGTGAACACCGAGTCGGCGAGACCGTCGTCGGGCGCGGCGTCGGTGTCGTCGAGCCAGTCGATCTCGACCTGGTGCGCGTGCAAGGTGGCGACCAGACCGTCGAACTGCCGTGCG
>JBCCTP010000022.1:0-20688 GCA_039198505.1 Actinomycetota bacterium
CAGCGGATTGGCGAGCACGGCGTCGCGGGTGCGGCGAACGGGTGCGTGCCGGCGGATGAGTTCTTCCCACCCGGCCTTGGAGTCGAGCATCGACACGTGGAGGTCGCCGCTTGCGCCGACGTCGGCGGCGGCCCGCACCTCGGGATCGATCCGCGTCGGCGCGTTCCCGAGGGCTTCGAGTCCGAGCGCCGAGGCGAGCCGTCGGGCCGGGTCGACCGTGAGCACGAGCGTCCGGCGCGCCTGGCGCTGGACCGCCGCCACACCCAGTGCTGCGGCCACCGTGGTCTTGCCGACGCCGCCCGATCCGGCGACGAGGATCATCTCTCGGCTCGCCAGGAGCGCATCGAGGTCGCGGGTGGAACGGCGAGATCGGCTCACGGTTCGACCACGATCTCGTCGGCGAGTGCGTCGGCGACCCGGGAGACCACACGTCGCCCGTGGGAGCGTCCGAACATCTCGGGCACCGACACGATCGGCAAGCCGTTCAGCGGCGGGTCGGTCCGGTCGTCGAGCGCGGTGCGGAGTCGGTCGAGGTGTCCGGCACCGACCGAACGGCGCGCCTCGATGATCGACGCGGCGTCGACGACGGCCGCGGCTCCGGGGCCGGCGAGATCGACCAGGGCGGGCACGGCGTCGTCGAGACGGCGAGCGAGCGGCTGTTCCCGCCGAGTGAACATGGCCGGGAGGGTGCGGTTGGCGAGCACGGCGACCGGGTGGGCGCCGGTTTCGTCGAGGAGTCGGTCGAGCAGTTCGATCGACTCGGTGACCGGCATTTCCTCGGGGGTGGTCACGACGGCGACGCCGGTCCGGGCCGGATCGTCGAGGATGTCGAGCATCCACTCGGTCTGGTCGCGGACGAGACCGACCTGCACGAGATCGGCGATGACGCGCGGGGCGCCGATCTGGCTGACCACGTGGCCGCTCGCCTCGGCGTCGACCACGACGAGGTCGTAGTTGCGCTCGCGCACCTCGAAACAGATCTTGCCGATGGCGAGGATCTCCTTCACGCCCGGTGCGGCGTCGGCGACGAAGTCGAACGTGGAGGCGAGCGCGGAGATCCGTCCGATGAGCGGGATGCGGACGTAGAGGCGGAGGTACTCGCGCAGTGAGTCCTCGGTGCTCATCGTCATCGCCCAGAGACCGTCGTCGATCTCGGTGGGATCGAAGCTCAGTTCGGCCACCTCGAACGCCGTGGCGAGCGCCCCCTTGGCGTCCATCTCGCAGACGAGGACGCGTCGACCCTCGCGCGCGGCGACCTCGGCGATCGCCGCCGCGAGTGTGGTCTTGCCCACGCCACCCTTTCCGGTGACGAAGAGCAGGTCGAGATCGATCAGCTCGGGTCGAGCTCCGTGGTCGGACGTCGATCGAGTGCCTCGAGCCATGGCGGGTGTGTCGCTGGCGATCCGGACCACCCGGCGGAGCCGCCGCCGGCGGTCAGCGGATCAGTTGCCGAAGCCGATCTTCGGACTCTCGTCGCTGCCGACCTCGACGTAGGCGATCTTCGACGCCGGCACGAAGGTCTCCTTGCCGCGCTTGTCGACGAGCGAGAGGACATCGGTGGCGCCCGCGAGGGCGGCCTCGACCTTCGACCGCAGCTCGTCTCGATCGGTGTCGTCGGGGATCTCGAGATTGATCTCCCGTGGGGCCTGGGTCACTCCGATGCGAACGTCCATCGGCGCTGGACGCTATCGCCGATGACGCCCGGCCCTTCGTGGCCGAAATCGTGGGATGACCGACATTGACGCCACCGCCGACCGGGCACGACGATGACCGGCGTGGATCGACGTTCGCATCGGGTCGCGATCGCCGCGTTCGACGGCGTGCAGTCGCTCGACCTGACGGGACCCGCCGAAGTCTTCGCCGCGGCGTCGGCGCTCCTCGAGGCGCGGGGCGAGGCGACGACACACCCCGCGTACGACGTGACCGTGGTCGGACTCACCGGTCGCCAGATCAGCAGCGAGAGCGGTGTCACGCTCGTCGCCGAGCCGGTCGACGAGTTCCTCGCCACCGTCGAGCGAATCGACACGGTCGTGGTGCCGGGCGGCTTCGCCGTCTTCCACCACGCCGACGACCCCGACGTGGTCGCGTCGCTGGCCCGCCTCGCCGACCGGGCCGCTCGCCTCGTCACCGTGTGCACCGGTGCGCACCTCGCCGCTGCGACGGGGGCGCTCGACGGTCGCACGGTCACGACGCACTGGGCTCGCGCCGATCGCGTCGCCCAGGATCGCCCCGACGTCACCGTCGACGCCGATCCGATCTTCGTGCACTCCCCGGCGGCAGACGTCGGCGGCCTCGACGTGTGGTCGTCGGCGGGCGTGACCGCGGGGATCGACCTCACACTGGCGATCGTCGAGCACGACCACTCGACCGACCTCGCCCAGGAGATCGCACGCTGGCTGGTCGTCTACCTCCGTCGACCCGGTGGCCAGTCACAGTTCGCCACGCCGACCTGGGTGCGCGAGGCCGAGACCCCACCGGTGCTCGAGGCGCAGCGCGCCGTCGTGGCCGATCCGGGCGCCGATCACCGCGTCGCCGTCCTCGCCCGGACCGTCGCGATGAGCGAACGCCACTTCGTCCGCCGGTTCACCGCGGAGGTCGGTGTGTCCCCCGCCAAGTTCGTGGCCGGGGTGCGGACCGACGCCGCTCGCCACGACCTCGAACGCACGACCGACACGGTCGCCGCCATCGCCGAGCGCTGTGGCTTCGGTACCGCCGAGACCATGCGGCGCACCTTCCACCGCCAGTTGGGCGTCAGCCCCGAGGCGTACCGGGCGCGCTTCGCCCGTCCACCGTCCCACACGTCCCCGATCGCCGGTCCCGCCGGCAGAGAGCGAGCGAGCTGATGAGCCTCGACGTCGTCATCCCCCTGTTCCCCCGGTTCACCGCCCTCGACGGCATCGGCCCGTACGAGGTGCTCCAGCGCAACCCCGAGCTCGACATCACCTTCATCGCGGCCGAGCGAGGCGTCGTCCGATCGGAGAACGGCATGCTCGGCATCGAGGCCGATGCGACCTTCGACGAGACGCCGTCGCCCGACGTGATCGTGTTCCCGGGCGGTGTCGGCACACGTCCGCTCCTCGAGGATCACACGGTCCTCGACTGGGTCCGCAGCGCGCACGAATCGACCACCTTCACCACGTCGGTGTGCACCGGATCGCTCGTGCTCGCGGCCGCCGGACTGCTCGACGGACTGACGGCGACCACCCACTGGAGCACCCGCGACACCCTGACGACGTACGGTTCGACGCCCGTGCCCGATCGCGTCGTCGAACACCTCGAACGGCGGATCATCACGGCGGCGGGGGTGTCGAGCGGGATCGACATGGCGCTGCGCCTCACCGAGCTGCTGTTCGACCGCACCGCAGCCGAGGCCGCTCAACTGATGATCGAGTACGACCCTCAGCCGCCGTTCGACGTCGGCGCCCTCGAGAAGTCGAACGACACCGTGATGACCCGGGTGATCGAGTACGCCGAACACCGCCAGTGACGTCGCGCTCGGGGTCGGACCTCCGACGTGATCCGCCCGGCGTCACGGTGGGGTGACGCAGGTCCCACGCCACACTGGAGGCATGGCGTTCGGTCGCAACAAGGGCAACGGCTCCGGCGGTACCACCACCGTCACCGAGGAACAGGTCGTCGAGGCGCTCCGACCGGTCGAGGATCCCGAACTCCACCGATCGATCGTCGATCTCGGGATGCTCAAGAACGTCGACATCCGCGAGAACGGCGAGGTCGGGGTGCTCGTCGCACTCACCGTGCCCGGCTGTCCGCTGAAGGGCGAGATCACCCGTCGCGTGTCCGAGGCGGCGACCGAGCTCGACGGCGTCGATACGATCGATCTCGAGTTCACGGTCATGACCGACGAGGAGCGGGCACGCGTTCGCGAGGTCGTCCACGGTGCGGGCGGGTCGGCGTCGGCCGGAACACACCAGGCCCACGGCCACGCCGAAGGCCGCGAGATCCCGTTCGCGAAGAACACGTCGAAGACCCGACCGCTCCTGATCTCGTCGGGCAAGGGCGGCGTCGGCAAATCGTCGGTCACCACCAACCTCGCGGTGGCGCTTGCGGCTCAGGGCCACTCGGTGGGTGTGGTCGACGCCGACATCTACGGCTACTCGATCCCGCGCATGCTCGGCACCGACCGCGACCCGGTCGTGATCGACGAGATGCTCCTGCCGCCCGAGCAGTGGGGAGTCCGGTGCATCTCGATCGGCTACTTCGTGCCCGAGGGCCAGGCGGTCATCTGGCGCGGCCCGATGCTGCACAAGGCGCTCGAGCAGTTCCTCACCGACGTGTTCTGGGACGAGCCCGACTTCCTTCTGATCGACATGCCACCCGGCACGGGCGACATCGCGCTCTCGCTCGCGCAGTACCTGCCGCGAGGTGAGGTGTTCGTCGTGACCACACCGCAGCCCGCCGCCCAGCTCGTCGCCGAGAAGTCGGCGCTCATGGCCGAGAAGGTCAATCTGCCCGTCCGCGGCGTCATCGAGAACATGAGCTGGTTCACGGGCGACGACGGGAAGCGCTACGAGCTCTTCGGATCGGGCGGCGGTCAAGAACTCGCCGACAAGATCGGCGTGCCGCTGCTCGGCAAGCTGCCGCTGGTGCCGGCCATCCGCGAAGGCAGCGACGTGGGTCGGCCCGTCACCGCGATCGAGCCCGACTCCGAGGCGGCTCGGGCCTTCCACGAGATCGCCCGCCAGATCTCGGTCGAGATGAAGCCGAAGAAGGTCTACTCCGCCGGCCTCAATCTCATCGACTGATCTCGCTCGTCCGGCGGCTCAGGTCGTCGGGATCGGGAGGCAGTTCCCGTTGTCGACGTCGTACCAGTTGTGGCCGGGAGCACCGACCCGCTCGGGCCGTGCGTCGGCCACGACCGCGCAGATCTTGTCCGACACCGTTCCGTCGGGGAACACGGACGTGTTGGCGAGCGGGATCCGGAACTCGTCGACGTCCTCGATCACCTGCCAGATGCCGTCGCGAGAGACGTTGTTCCCGGCGAGCTCGGGGTCCTGGTGATTGCCGAAGACGTGCAGGTGGAGCCCGGCACCGACCGACAATGCCTCGCCGAGGAATTCGGCCTCGTAGCTGACGACCAGGTCGGCACCGTCGAGCTCGACCTGCGTCAGGCACACCCACCGG
This sequence comes from Actinomycetota bacterium, assembly GCA_039198505.1. Taxonomy (GTDB): domain Bacteria; phylum Actinomycetota; class Acidimicrobiia; order Acidimicrobiales; family Ilumatobacteraceae; genus Ilumatobacter_A. Next base: position 5,143 of record JBCCTP010000022.1, read on the forward strand.
TCTCGTGCGAGCGCCGGCTCGCAGTCCTCGTCCGGCGGCAGCGTCGTCGTGGTCGTCGTGGTCTCGGCGACGGTCGTGGTCGGGTCGACCGGGTCGGTGTCGTCGTCGGGTTCGGTGCCGGGCGTGTCGTCGTCGGGTTCGGTGCCGGCGGTGGCGCCACCGTTCTCGTCGCCGCCGGCCTCGTCACCCCCGGTCGTCTGATCGTCCGGGTCGTCGACGGGCTCCTCCTCGACCGGTGCCTCGGTCGGCACGGGATCGGCCTCGCCGGAGTCGTCGTCGCCCCCGGCGAACACGACGAACCCGATGACGGCGAGGGCGATGAGTCCGACGGTCGCCCCGATCGCGAACAGTCCGCGACGGTCGGGACCGCTCGCGCCCCCACCGGCCATCGGCGCGGTCGACCCGGGTGCACCGACGCCGGGGGGAGGCGCGGTCGGCGCCTGCGTCGTGGGCGGCGCGGCCGGCACCTGGGTGGTGGCAGCCGGAGTCCCCGGCGCCGGGGTGGAGGCAGCCGGAGTGGCCGGCACCTGGGTGGTGGCAGCCGGAGTGGCCGGCAGAGGAGTGGTCGATGTCGTCTCGGCCGGAGGCTGAGCCAGCGACGCGAGTGACTCGTTGACCGCCGTGTCGGCGGCCGGAACCACCAACCCGGCACCCGCGACGGCGGCGGCACCGGCGACCGGCGCGCCGGCACCGTCGGGCGGCGCGGGGATCCCGGATCCGGGAGGCGGGGCGACCGCCGCTGCGACACCGCCGCCGCCGAGCTGGGCCGCTGCCACGGCGGCGCCCGTGGCGATCGCGTGCTTGGGGTGTGCGTCGACGGCGACCGGCCGGCCGAGTTCGGCGCCGACCAGCTGCGCGACCAGCGGGATGCGCGACGATCCGCCGACCAGCAGCACCGCAGCGACGTCACCCGGCTCGACGCCGGCTCCGCGCAGACCCCGGCGAAGTGCCTCGATCGCGTCCACCAGCGACGGGCGGATCATCGCCTCGAACTCGGACCGCGTGATGCGGACCTCGGTCTGCAGATTCGGCAGGAGCACCGGGATCGCGGCGTCGGTGTCGGCCGACAGCGCCTCCTTCGCCTCGACGCAGTCGGCTCGCAGTCGGGCCACGGCGTTCTGTGCCGCCGGGTCGTCCTCGTCGAGTTGCTGCAAGCTCTCGCCGACGCTGCGCGCGACGTGGGCGAACACGGCGGCGTCGAAGTCGATGCCGCCGAGACGTTCGATGCCCTCCGGCTCGCCGAGGATCTCGAATCCGGTCTCGCTCCGACGCAGGACCGCAGCGTCGAAGGTCCCCCCACCGAGGTCGAACACCGCGACGACCTGACCGACCTCGAGTCGCTGCTGCGACGCATACGAGATGGCGGCGGCTTCGGGTTCGCTGATGAGGCTGACCGGCGCGCCCACGTCGGCGATCCGGATGGCCTGTTCGAGGAGATCGATCTTGTAGGCGCCCCAGTTCGCCGGGTGTGTCACCACGATCCGTTGGGGTCGCTCACCCTCGCGAGTCGACACCTCGTCGACCACCGAGCGCAGGAGCCGACTCGTGAGCGCCTCGGCCGAATACGGCGTGCCGGCGAGGAGGATGGGTGTCTGGTCACCGAGACGGCGCTTGAACTCACGGGCCACGCGGTCGGGCTCGGTCATGGCGCGTCGCTCGGCGGCTTCGCCCGTCAGGACGGTCTCGTCGTCGCGGAGCAGCACCACCGAGGGGATCGCGGCACCCCGGCTGCCGAGGCTCGCGATCTGCGTCGTGCCGTCGCGCTGCACCGCAGCCGCCGTGAATGTGGTGCCGAGGTCAACACCGAGTACGTATGCCACCACGCCTCCTCGTCGGGGGTTCGTCATGTCTGGTCGTTGCGGGCCGGTCGGCCCCTGTCCGGGCGCTCGGCGCCCGAGATCCTTGCATCGTTCGAGAGGGGGGTCGCACGGGGATCTCCCCGATCCGACCCCAGGTCGAACACCGGTACGGTCGAGTCGAGGAACTTGCCATGACCGACACACCGCTCCGAGAACTGCTGACCGATCTCACACGAGATCCGGCGGCGAAGGCCCACTTCGCGGCCGATCCGACTGGGTGGCTCGCGTCGCACGGCCACGACCTCTCCGACGACCTGGTCGCCGAGGCGGTCGGCAGCGTGTCGGCGGTCCTCCCGGTCGAGGTGGCCGAACACCTCGCACCGTTCACCATCGCCACGAGTCCGATCCCGTCGATCGACCACGATCCTCGGCCGGACGGGCTCGACGGGCTCGACGGGCTCGGCCTGCTGTCCTCGGCACCGGATGCCGACGCCGACGGGGGCCACGTCGACGTGGCCGACGGGCTCGACGACGGTGCCGGCGAGTTCGGCGCAGGGGCATCGACCGCAGCGATGGACGGTGCGGGCACGAACGGACTCGACGCGCCCGGTGACTCGTTCGACGACCTCGACGCGTCGGTGCCGTCGCTCGGCGCCACGTCGGGGATCGAACCGGTCGATCCGCTCGATCTCCCCGACGGAAGCGCGGGTCTCGATCTCGACGTCGACGACCCGATCGACCCGGCCATCGGCGACGATCCGGCCGACCTCGACGGGCTCGACTGACGTACGAGCCGCGGCCCGACCGGCGTTCGGCGTTCAGACGGCATCCGCGACCAGGCCTTCACACGTGCGGATCACGATCTGACTGGCGTTGCGCATGTCGTGGTTGGTCAGCGGGTTCTCGGCCCGCCGCCGCCACCGAGCGATCGCGTCGAGCGCCGCCGCACGGACCACCTCGGTGCTGGCGTCGTCGTCGAGCGAGAGGCGTCGACGTGGCGCTGCGCCGCTCGATCCGATCATCCGCTCGACCTCGTCGAGCAAGTCGGGCTTCACCTCGATCTGACCGGCGCGCAACGCGCTGAGCAGTCGGAGCTCGGCGAAGTCGTGGGCACCGGACAGCACTCGCTCGATCTCGCGCCGGAGGTCGTCGGAGCCCGCGACCGGATGGTCGGTCGCGAGTCGATCGATGGCGAACAGCAGGCTCCTCGCCTTCAGCAGGTCTCGCCGGTCGATGAACAGGGTCGTGAGCAGCTCCCGCAGCTCGTCGAGCCCACTCCGTTCGACGAGGATCTCGCTCAACTCTCGGGCGTTGGTCACGGCGCCGCGACGGATCAGGGTGCTCGCCAACCGAACCCCGAAGACACCGAAGCGCGACAGGAGGTGCTCCCGCTCGAGGTCGGTGAGTGCGATGTCGGGCGTCTGCACGAAGCGGTCGGCCGACAGCAGAACCGACTCGATGTCCTTCGGTCCACGATCGGCGACCACTGCGATCGCCCGATACTCGTCCTCGGTCAGTGTGGCGGCGGACTCGGCGAGCAGGCCAGCGACCGGGACGACCGTCTGGACCAGCCGACGCACTCGCGGGTCCTGGCGGTAGCGGGTCGCGATCCGGGACGCGGAGCCCATCGCATCGAGCCGACCGACGCCGATCTCGTCGGCACGCGAGAGCACGCCGATCGCATTGACCGGGTTCGGGCGCGAGACCTCGGTGTCGTGGAACGTCTCGAGGAATTCGAGGTCGCCCACGTGCAGGTGCTTCATGAGGTAGAGGACCGCGTCGGCCGGCGTCTCGTCGTCATCGGGATGGATGAAGCTCCAGGCCCGATCCGAGGCGTCCTGCGACAACGAGCCGATGCCCGGCGTGTCGATCAGGGTCATCTCGCGCAACCTCTGCGACGGCCACGTCACGTCGAGATGATCGATCGCGTCGGCGTCGAGACCGTCGAGATCGACCTCGATCGCACCGGCGTCACGCACGAACCGCAGCTGACGGGAGTCACCACCGGACGCGTTCGCCCGCACCTCGTAGGTGTGGCCGTCGCGGTACCACGTGACGATCCGCGTGCACTCACCCTCGTCGGTCGGAGCGAGCCGCTCGCCGACCAGTGCGTTCAGCAGCGTCGACTTCCCCGCCTTCACCTTCCCGGCGATCGCGACCCGGAGCGGAGCATCGACCCGTGCCGCCAGCTCGTCGAGCGTGGACGACCAGGGCGTGTCGACCCAGACCCGACGAGCCTCGTCGAGGAGGGTGCGGGCGTCGTCGAGCAGGCTCATGCGACCTCCGGTGCGAGCGCCACGGCCCGATCGCGCAACGCGTCGATCCGGCCGAGTTCGGCGTCGATGTCCTTCAGTCGTCCCACCCGCTCGCTCTCGAGCTTCTTCGCCGCGGCGTTGGCGGCGGCCAGTGCCTCGCTGGTGGAGCGGTGGAGCTCTTCGGCCCGCGTGGCGTAGTGGTCGCGGAGCTGGCGCTGGACGCGGCGCAGCGTGTCGCGGGAGTCCTTGTTGACGTGGAAGGCCACGTCGTCGGCGTACTTGCGGATCGTGTTCTTCGCCTGCGCCCGTCTCGTCGCGAGCTGGCGCGCCTTCTCCTCCCTGAGCGTCTTCCGGCCGAGGATCATGCCGACGCCCAGTGCGACGGGACCGACGGCGATCCCCACCATCGATCCCATCATGGTCATCATCAGCACGCCCATGTATCCGCCGCGGAGCATCGTGAATCCGCTCGCGCCGAGGCCCATCCGATCGGTGTCGACCGTCGCCGCGACGGTCGACGCGCTCATCAACGGCATCGGGTTGTGGACCGAGAGCCGATCGAGCACTCCGCCGCTGGCGTCGTGGAAGTGCTGGGCGACCAGCTCGCTCAGGCTCGTGGCGGCGTCGCGGAGGTACGTGTAGTTCACGAGGACGTCGGCCGCGACCCGCTGGTAGAGCCACGGCTCGAACTCGGTCCAGGTGTCGGCCGGATCGCTGTTCTCGATGGCTGCGTCGGCTTCCTTGAGCATCGAGCGCACCCGCACGCGGAAGTCGTGTTCGACGTCGGCGACGAGATCGGCGATGCCGTCGTTGAGCGTCTGGTTCCACTTGCCGGCCTGGCCCCGGAGCGCTTCGGTCCGTGCCTTGGTCTCCTTCAGCTCGTCGACGATCGCCTGCGCTCGCTCGGGGTCGGCGAGCGCCTCGCGCTCGGAACGGAACTGCGACTCGAGCTGGTTGCACACGGCGACGACGTCGAGTGCCGCCGTGCCCTGGGCCTGGCTCGCCGACTCGTCGATGATCTCGTCGGTGAGGATCCGGATGAGCCCGGGATACCCCGACTCGGTGTTGAGCTGGCGGTCATCGGCGCGGATCGCATGGTTGCGCAACGGCGCCGACACCGGAACGATCCGGGTGTCGAGTCCGGCGGCGTCGAGGTGCCCCCGGTTGAGGTCGCGGATCGTGCGCCAGCCGGGATAGAAGTCGGTCTTGGTCAGGGCGATCACGATCCGGTCGCACGCCTCGTGGGCCGTCCGGAGGAAGTCGACTTCGGCCCGGGTCAGCTCCTGGCTCGCGTCGGTGACGAACACGACCGCGTCGGCGAGCGGGAGCGCTCCGAGGGTCGGAGTCGAGTGGGCCGAGCTCAGACCGCCGACCCCGGGCGTGTCGATGAGCACCATCCCGGAGAGGATCCGCCGGGGCAGCCACACGTTGACCGCCTTGGCTTCTCGGTCGACGCCGTCCGCGTCGGCGTGGCGCTGTTCGGTGACGAAGCGGTGCAGGTCGGCGATCGCGATGTCCTCACCGGTGAGTTCGTGGGGAGCGAGGTCGGGGTCTACGTCGTCGGTGTGGACGACGGCGGCGTGGGCGGTGTCGTCGTGGCGGAGGAAGGTGGGGACGGCGGTGGCGATGTCGTCGTCGACGGGGCAGACCGTCGCACCGACCAGGGCATTCACGAGGGAGCTCTTGCCCTGTTTGAACTCTCCGGCGACGAGGACGTGGACCGCCCGATCGGCGAGCGTCTCGCGGGTCGACCGGAGGCGGGCGGTGAGATCGTCGCGGCCGTAGGCCGTGGCGGCGGTGATGCCGAGATCGACCACGCCGCGAACGGCGTCGGCACGCTCGCTGCGCTGCGCTGCGGGTGTCGTGGTGGTGGTCGTGGACATCGGGATCAGGGCTCCGTCGGGTGGTTCGTGGTGGCGGATGATGGCACGGAACGCGGCGGTGGCCCCGCCGGAGCGGGACCACCTCTGGCCGTGTCCGTCATGTGTTCGATCAGCCCTCCATCAGGTCGAAACCGTCGGTCGGGACGTCTCGGACGGCACCCGGGTCGAAGTCCGGGTCGACGTTGATCTCGACCTCGGGGCTGGCGAAGTCGAGGGTGTTGACGTCCTCGAGGTTCTGGTCGCCCGGGCCCTGCTCGAACTGGCTCGCCGTGTTGTCGTTGAACGAGCCGTCGATGTCGCTTCCGGTGGCGTCGCCACCACCGGTGGTCGCCGCCGCGCCGTCCTCGAGGTCGCTCACGTTGGTCACGTCACCACCACCGTCTCCGGTGTTGACCGCGGCGTCGTCGAGATCACCGAACGCATCGCCGCCGCCCTGAGCTGCTGCCGTGTCGGTGGTGTCGCTCTGCTGGACGCCGTCACCGAACTGCTGCGTGGCGTCGACGGCGCCGGTGTTGGCGGAGATGTTGGAGTTGTCTCCCTCGCCGAAGCCGACCGCGGCGTCGTCGATGTCACCGACCGAGTTGACGTCGCCACCCACGTCGCCGCTGACGACGCTGGTGTCGCTGATCGAGCCGGCGAGCGTCGTGTTGCCGTCGCCGAGCACGTTGGTCGAGTCCTGGCCGGTCGCAACAGCGTCATCACCCGTCGCGACGCCACCCTCGATGGTGCCGGCGTTGGCCACGCCGCCCTCGGCGTTGTTGATCGCACCGTTGTTGTCACCGTTCACGAGGACACCGTCCCCGGTCTGGGCGTTGTTGATCGTCTCACCAGCGACAGCTCCGTCGTCGGCGGCGATGTTGCCGACATCGATCGTGACGTCGCCCTTGTTGTGGTCGCCGAGGTCGACGGTCACGTCGGTGCTCTGGTCGATGTTGGTGATGTCGTTCGTGATCTCGTTGGTGATCTCGTTGTTGATGATCTCCTGCGTGATCGTCTCGTCACCCTCGTAGGTGGCGTAGGTGACGTAGTTGATGTGCTGCTGGACCATCTCGATCGGCGGCTGCGCCGGCGGAGGGGTCACGGGCGGCGGGGTCGGGGCGCCGGGGGCGCCTCCACCTGCGGCGGGACCGGCGGGAGCGGCCGAGCCGCCACCGGTGGCCGACGAGCCGGCGGGGCTGGACGACCCGCTGCCGTAGGAGGGGCTGCCGGAGGCCGACGATCCGCTCGTGTAGTTGTTGATCGTCTGCTGCACCGTCGGGTTCAGGTCGAGCTCGGAGCAGGCCTCCTCGACGGCGGCCCGGAGGTCGTCGGCGGTGAGCTCGGCCCCGGTGATGCCGGCCTCGGCCAGCGTGCCCTCGGGGTCGTCCACGTAGCCCTGGGCGGCCTCACGGTCACCCATGATCATGCGGATCAGGTCTTCGACTGCGGTCTTCATGTCAACGGACATCGTTCTGTTCTCCTGGTGTGTGGTGCCGCTCCCGTTGAGCGACTGATGACAACGTACGAAGCGCCGTGGATCGGCGAATCGGGGAGATCCCCCACTTTCCCCGGGGTTCGTCGGGGATTCACTCCCCGGGACGGAGAACGAGCCTCAGAACCCTGCTGACCAGGGACGACGCGCTCCTTCGCCGCCCGAGCGTTCGATCACTCCCCCACCGCTGCCGCCGTCGGGAGCAGATGTCGGAGTGTCGCGAGCATTTCCGCCCGGGTGGTCGCCTGGACCTTGCGACGGATCCGGGCGACGTGGTGCTCGACCGTCTTCGGGGAGATGTACAGCTGCGAGCCGATCTCCTTGTGGGTCAGTCCGTCGACGACCAGGCGAGCGATCTCGACCTCGCGCTCGGACAGTCCGGCGTCGGCGACCGCTGCGTCGTCGCCGTCGTCGACGCTCCGGTGCAGCTGGCGCGCCCGCTCGAGCAGACGACGAGCGACGGCGGCGTCGTCGACGCGGATCGCTGCCTGACCCACGAGCCGGGACGCCTCCCACGGGAGGTCGCGATCGGCGAGACCCTGGGCGGCCGCCTCGATCCGATCCGCGTCGAGCGCCGCAGGATCACCCTCGATGACGACGGTCCACGCGTCGGCCGCCGCCACGAGCGCGTCGTGATGACGACGGCGCTCCACCGCGTCGCGAAGACCGCCCGCGGCACGACCCACGGCGTCCGCGTCGTCGGCCTCGACCGCGAGCTGGACGGAGAGCCAGCGGTCGGGCACGTGCCACGCGTGGGAACGATCCGCTGTGCCCTCGGCGAGCGCCCGTCGCACCGGTTCGCTGCGCTCTCGGTGGCCGAGTCTCTCCGCGGCCAGCAGCAGCTCGCCGAGCACCTCGAGGTGGAACAGGTCCCCACTCCCGGCGAGCAGCAGGGGTTCGGCGGTGCTCCAGGCGTCACGCAACCGGGCGATGTCGCCGTTGCGTCGAGCGATCCCGGCACCGATCGACGCGAGCACCAGCCGATCGCGGGCGACGTGCACCTCGGGCGGAGACCGAAGCACGGCGACGGCGCGCTCGTAGCGGCCACGGCGGAGCTCGACCCACGCAGCCAGCAGAGCGTGTCGCGTTCGCAGGACGGGACCTCCCGCGTCGGTGCGCGTCGCTCGGTCGAGCAACAGCGCGGCGCCGGAGGTGTCGCCCACCGACGTGAGGTGGAGGGCACCGACAGCGTGCGGCGAGTCGGGCACGACCAGGGGCGCTTCGAGTCGTTCGAGGGCCTCGGCCGCGTGGGCGAATCGGGCACCGCTCGCCTGGGGGTCGGCGGCATGTGAGTCGCAGGCGGTGGTCAGCCGATCGGCGAGATCGGCGACCGCGTCGAGCGGATCGACCGCGACCGCGGTGACGGCACCTGCGCCGGCCTCGGCGCCGCTGACATCGACCGAGGGGAAGGCCGCCGACCGCAGGACCTGCACCGTGCGGACGATCGCCGACCGCGACCATCCGGGATGTGATGCGTCGTTCTCGGCGGTGATCGCGTCGAAGAGATCGGCCGCCCGGGCCGTCCGGAGTTCGCGCGCCTCGTCGACCGCACGGACCGCCACGAGACGCGGGCGCTCGTCACCGACGACGGTCGACGGCCCCAGCGACCCCGGCGGGCCACCTCCGGCCACCTGCGCCTCGGCCCGTCCGACCTCGCCGGCGGCGCCCAGACCACCGGCCGCCGCCGCCTCGTCATACCAGTCGAGGGCCGCAGTCGGGTCCCGGAAACGCAGCTCGTCTCCGGCCCGTTCGAAGATCACGGCGGCGTCGGGTCCGGTCGAACCCGCCGAGAGCAGGTGTGTCGCCGCGTCGACGATCTCGCCGCCGCGGTCGACGACGGCGGCGGCGAGTCGCTCGTGGAGTTCGCGTCGGCGGGGTCGGGTGGTTCCCGCTCGGAGCGCCGCCGACACCGCCGGATACATGATCCCGGTCGCACCGTCGACGATGCCCCCGATCGCGAGCGAGTCGAGGGCGCGACGGACGGCCGACACATCGAGGTCGCAGGCGCGTGCCCAGACGTCGTCGGGCAGCTCGGGCGCCAGAGCGATCAATTCGGCGATCGCACCTGCCGCATCGTCGGTCCGACGCACCTCGGCCGAGACCGGGTCGACGAGGACCGACTCGGCCGCCGCCACCACGCCGCGTTCGTCGAGTCGGTCGTGCAGCGGCACGGCCCATCGAGCCACGCCTCCGGTCGCTCGGTGGAGATCGGTTGCGAGCTCGGTTCCGACGGCTCGTCCCGAGTGTGCGGCGAGGAGCGCGGCGAGAGAGCTCTCGTCGAGTGGGCCGACCCGCTCGACCGTGGCGGTTCGTCCGACCGAGTCGAGGCAGACGGCGACCTCGGTGCGTTGCGACGGGCGAGCCGCCAGCGCGACCGAGGGGCCGTCACGCCGCCCGACGAGCGCCGCCACGGCGGCGAGCGACCGCGGGTCGAGAAGGTGAAGGTCGTCGACGACGATCAGTGCGTCGGCTCCGGCCGACTCGACGAGCCGATCGGCGGCAGCGTGATGGTCGGGCGGTGCTGCGTCGGACCCGACCGGGGTGGGACCGATCAGCCCCCGCAGCGCACCGAACTCCGTGTCCTGCTCGACGAGGCTGCCCCGGACCCGCTCGACGGGACCGTCATGCGCTCGGGCGACCTCGTCGAGACGGTGGGACTTCCCACACCCTCCGGGCCCGACGATCAGAGTCGTCGTGGCCACGTCGGCCGATGGTAGGTGGCGGCCGACGGGCCGTGTCGGGCCTTTCGCCGGACGGTCGGGCGGAGGGACGGCTCGGGCCGCCGGCGATGGTTCAGGCGGACGCGATCGCCTGCGTTCCCAGCAGCCGAGCGATCCGGTCCTCGATCGGCGGGTGCGTCTGGAACAGGTTCGCGAACTGAGCGGCCCGGTCCGACTTCCGACCGGTCAGCGGGTTCACGATGTACGCCGTCGCGTGCGCCGGATCGACGTCCATCGGCACCCGACGCGACGTCGCATCGAGCTTGGCGAGCGCGTTCGCGAGGGGGCGGGGGTCGCCGAGCAGCTCGGCGCCGACGCGATCGGCTTCGTACTCACGCGAGCGTGAGAGCGCCATCTGCATCACGGACGCGGCGATCGGCGCGACGAGGGCGAGCAGCAGCACGACGGCAGGGTTCGGGCCGTCGTTGCGCGACCCGCCGAACAGGCCGGCGAACATCGCCATGTTGGCGATCGCCGAGATCCCGGTGGCGACCGCCGCAGCGATCGAGCCGATCAGGATGTCGCGGTTCGTGATGTGACCGACCTCGTGCGCGACGACACCGCGCACCTCGTTGCGATCGAGGATCCGCAGGAGCCCGTCCGTCACGCAGACGACCGAGTTCGCCTCGTTCCGTCCGGTGGCGAACGCGTTCGGCTGCTGGTCGGGTGAGATGAAGAGCCGTGGCGGAGTGGCCATTCCGGCCCGGGCTGCGATGGCTCGCAGGTCGTCGTGCAGCCAGTCGAGCTCGCCGGGCTGGACCTCGCGAGCACGAGCGGCGCGGACCGCCAGCCGATCGGAGTTCCAATAGGACATCCCGACGAGGCCGAGGCCGAGGAGCAGACCGATGACGAGACCGGTCGGCCCACCGAGCAGCGACCCGATCAGCACGAAGAACCCGCCGAGGCCGGCGAGCAGTGTGAAGGTCTTGACGGTGTTGAAGGTCGCGCTCGAGCCGACCGAGGTCGACCGCGGTGTGGCGGGTGGGTTCATGGGCAGGTTCATCCAGGTTCCTCTCAGCTGACGTGTGTCTGCCGAAGGTCTTCCCGCCCGGAGAACCGGGCCGGCCGCGCCGGTCGAGTGGTCCCCGACCGGTGGTCGAAGACTCGTCGACGTACTGACGACGGGCCGCTGCGAGTGTCGCTCGCTGGGGTACTCCCCTTCAGTGGTGACAGGAGTGTCGCCACTCCATGTGAAGCCAGAACGCTGCGGCGACCGAATTCATTCCGTGTTTCGCGAATTCGTGCGACAGCGAGCCGGACGGGTCCGGCCGGCGCGTCGCCACGAGGCCGGCGCGCGCGGCGCGGTACGTTCCGGCGGCGTGGGAACCGTGATCGCTGAGACCCGCGGACGAGTCCGGATCGTCACGCTCGATCGCCCCGAGAGTCTCAACGCGTTCAACGCGGAACTCTTCGACGATCTCGCCGATGCGTTCCTCGATGCCACGGTGGACGACGACGTTCGGGTCCTCGTCCTGACCGGCGCGGGACGTGCGTTCTCCGCGGGTGCGGATCTCACCCAGATGGGAGACAGCACGGCGACGCCGCGGCACGGCTTCCCCGGTCTCCTCGACGCGATCGTCGACTTCCCGAAACCGTTCGTCCTCGCCATCAACGGCGTCGGCGTCGGGATCGGCGCGACGATCGCGGGGCTCGCCGACCTGACGTTCATGGCGGAGGACGCCCGACTTCGCTGCCCGTTCGCCGCTCTCGGACTCACCGCCGAGGCGGCCAGCACGTACACGTTCCCTCGCCTCCTCGGCCCTCAGCGTGCGATGTGGTTCCTGATGTCGTCGGAGTGGATGGAGGCGGAGCAGTGCGTCGAGGCCGGTCTCGCACTCGAGGTCTGTGAGCCGGGCGCCCTCCTGGACCGGACGCTGGAGCGGGCGTCGGCACTCGCCGAACTCCCGCCGGCCTCGCTGGCGGCTACCAAGCGACTCGTCGTCGGATCGCAGCGCGAGCAGCTCAGAGCGGCGATCCGAGCCGAGAACGAGGAACTCGACCGCCTCCTCGGTGGACCCGCCAATCGTGAAGCGATCGCCGCGTTCCGCGAGAAGCGCTCCCCCGACTTCTCCGCAGTGGACGAGAGCGTCGGCTGAGGCGGGCCGACCCGACGCGCAGGCCTCATCCCCCGAGACGGGCCGCTCGTCGTCACGCGACCGAGGGTGTCCATCCGTCGATCGAGGGGCCCAACGGAAGCCAGTAGCGGGAGGTGATCTCGACGGCCTCGCGTTCGGTCCACAGCTGTGGCGACACGCTCTCGAAGACCGGGTGGTACGCGTCGGAGTAGGCACCGTCCCAGCGGTTGTTGCTCATGGCGAGCACGATCCCGTCGTCGTCTGCAGCCGGAACGAAGCTCACGAAGTAGGCCGACACGACCTCGGGGTCGCCCTGTGTCGCCACGGGCAGCACCGCGGTCACCGTCCACGGACCCTCGGGGCGAGGTGCGGTCGCCAGCTGCACGGTCGAGCCCCACCAGTCGTCGGTCTTCGTCGCCGAGATCCACCGATCGCCATCGCGCTGCACCTGCATGGGCATGGACAGCACGTCGTCGCCGTCGGGCCCGACCGACTCGTGGGCGACCGACGCCGCCAGGTCTCGGTTGCGGGACCATCCGTCGCCGGTCCAGTAGTCGAGGGGCACGTTCGGCTGCCCGAGCGGTTGTCGCGCGAGGTGGACGTGGTCGGCACACGGGTCGTGTCCGATCATGCTGAACCCGAACTGCCGATGGCAGTGGCCGTACAGGTACAGGTACTCGTCATCGGTGGTGACGTCGAACCCGTACAGAGCGGTGCTCGCGTTCGGCGCAGGCTGGAGTTCACCCACCTGCATGGTCGCGAGGTCGACCTCGACGGTCCACGTCGCGACCGGCGTGGCGTTGGCCAGGTAGCGGTGTCCTCGTTCCTCCATCTCGGCCACGAGGAGCACGAAGGTGTCGCCGTCGAGTTGGTATCCGTCGAGCGGCCAGTACCACTCGACGAAGGGCGTCGTCTCGTCGGCGGCGATCCACGCTTCGGGCTCGTCGGTCGTCCCCCCGGTCACGGTCGTGAAGCACGTGCCGTCCTGGAGGACGGCGGCACTGTGGACCAACTCCCGACCGGCGTCGGTGGCGACGTAGACGTCCTGGAACACCCACAGGACCTGGCCGTCATCGAGCTCGAACGCTCGCTGGTAGTCGCCGCCGTCGAACCGGTCGAGACCGGCGTCGAAGGCCCCGTTCAGCGAGTCGGCCGTGACGTCGCCGTCGCAGCCGACCGGGGTCGCCTCCGACCCGGAGTCCTCCTGCTCGTTCCCGTCGTCGGCCACTGCATGACCGACGACGGGCACGAGCGCGACGAGGGTGGCGGCCGCGATGGCGACCCGAAGCGCTCTCGAGCTCAGCCTCGAGTTCGTCGTGAACGCCACCGCCACCACCTCCCCTCGTTCGGCACGACGCGGGGCGACACCACCTCGTCGGCGACGTACTGGTCGCCGGAGTACTCGGTGACTCCGACGATGCGCTCACCGTCGGTCTGCAGGTGGTATGCGGTCTCCCACGTCACGGGCCGTGACCCGATCGAACCGCTCTGCGCGATCACGACCAGTGCTCGACGACCATCGGCGAGGACCTCGGCGACGTCGACGGCATCGACCACTGCGTCCGGCCGAGCGTCGACCAGCAGGGCCGATCGCGCCTCGTCACTCCCGTCGTGGCGACCGGCCGTCGGACCACGACCGGAGATGAGCACCGCGACCGACGTCGCGAGGAGCGAGCCGACCGACTCGCGGTCCCCGGTCGTGAGAGCCCGGGCGAACTCGGACGCGAGCTCGCGGGTCGCCTCGGTGCTGTCGTCGACGTCCGGGCGAGTGGCCGTCACGTCGATGTGTGCGACGTCGCCGCTCATGCCCGCAGCGCCTCGGTCGGGGCGAGCCGGGCGGCTCGCATCGCCGGATACAGACCGGCGACGGCGCCGATCACGATGGCGGCGGCGAACCCGCCGAACGCCGCCGACGACGGGATGACGACACGCCACCCCTGGGTCGCCGAGTAGAGGTAGGTCGCCGCGACACCGATGGCGACACCGCTGAGGCCTCCGAGCGTCGACAGGATCACCGCCTCGGTCAGGAACTGGCGACGGATGTGCGCTCGGGTCGCCCCGAGGGCCCGGCGCAGTCCGATCTCACCCCGACGCTCGATGACGGCGATCACCATCACGTTCGCGATCCCGACGCCACCGACCAGCAGCGCCACGGCCCCGAGGCCGAGGAACAGGGTGGTCAGCGTGTCATCGGCCGCCGCCTGCGCGACGAGCGCGTCGCTCGGTCGGCTGACCGTGACCTCCTCGGGGCTCTCGGGGTCGGCGGTGGCGGGGATCAGGTCGCGGGTCGCGTCGATCGCCCCGTCGTCGACACGGGTGTAGACGATCGCCGGGCTCTCGTCGGCGTCGTAGAAGGTCTGCGCCGCCTCGGTGCCCATGATCGCGGCCCGATCGAGATCGGCGGCCAACGGGAACTCCTCGAGGATGCCGATCACCTCGACGTACTCGTCGCCGACGTAGACGTACGTCGGCTGTGACAGGTCGACGATGCCGAGCCGTTCGGCCGATACCGATCCGAGCACCACGGCCGGGTACTCGGACGTCGCGCCGTCGAGCCACTGACCGTGAGCGATCTCACCGTTGAGCGTGTCGAGGAGTGCCTCCTCGGCGCCGACCACGATGAGGCCGCCGGTCTCGCCGGGATCGACGAACTCGTTCTTGAGCACGTCCGCGTCGACGCCGTGGACGGCCGCGGCCGCCTCGACCGTGTCGATGCGTTCGAGCGACACCACCGAGGTCTCGGGCAGTGCGCTGTCGCCGCCACCGAAGCCGCTGCCCGCCTCGACCGTGAGCAGGTTGGTCCCGAGCGCCGAGATCTCGTCGAGCAGCGCCGACTTCGACGACTCGCTGAGTCCGAGCACGCCGACGAGCGCGGCGATCCCGATCGACACACCGAGCGCCGAGAGCGCGGTGCGCGCCTTGCGGGCCCGCGGACCCGACGCCCCGACGCGCAGCACGTCGACGAGACGGAGTCGGCTGGTTGCGGTGCTCATGGCGCCACCTCGTTCCGGCTCGGCGCGCCTCCGCCGGCGGGCTCGTCGTCGTGGGCGGAGTCGAACTCGATCCGTCCGTCGAGCACCCGGACCCGTCGCGGCAACGACTCGGCGATCCCGTTGTCGTGGGTGATCACGACGATGGTGGTGCCCTCGTCGTGGAGTCCCCGGATCAGGTCCATCACCGCTCCGGTCGAGCGGGAATCGAGGTTGCCCGTCGGTTCGTCGGCGAGCACGAACGCCGGGTCGTGGACGAGCGCACGGGCCACGGCGACCCGCTGACGCTCACCTCCGGACATCGTGTTCGGGACGTGACTCAGCCGATGTCCCAACCCGACCCGTCGGAGCGC
>JBCCTP010000023.1:0-20479 GCA_039198505.1 Actinomycetota bacterium
CTCGCCGACGACATGGGCCTCGGTAAAACCGCCACGACCCTCGCCCACCTGCTCGAACGGCCCGGACCGCACCTCGTGGTGTGTCCGCTCTCGGTCGTCCGCAACTGGCGGACCGAGGCCGAGCGGTTCACGCCGTGGTTCGAGGTGCTCGTCCACCACGGTTCCGGTCGCGAGGAGCGGCTCGGCGCGCTCGTGTCGGCGGCACCGGCCGACAGCGAATCGGGCGACGAGGAGCCGGGAGCGCTGTTCTCGGTCGATCCGGAACGTCAGCTCGTGGTCACGACCTACGGGCTGCTCCCGCGCGACGTCGAACGACTGTCGAGCGTGGCGTGGAGCACCGTCGTGCTCGACGAGGCGCAGGCGGTGAAGAACCCCAACACCAAGGCGGCGCGAGCGGTGCGTCGACTCCCGGCGGCGCAGAAGCTGGCGCTCACCGGCACCCCGGTCGAGAACCGCCTCAGCGAACTGTGGGCGATCCTCGACGCCGTCAACCCCGGGATGCTCGGGTCGCTCGAACGGTTCCGCAACACGTTCTCGTCGCCCATCGAGCGCAACGGCGACGCCGAGGTGGCGGCTCGTCTCCGGCGTCTCACCAGCCCGTTCGTGCTGCGCCGGACCAAGGCCGACAAGCGGCTGCTCCCCGACCTCCCCGACAAGATCGAGCAGATCGCGTACGCACGGCTCACGCGCGAGCAGGCGACGCTCTATCAGCAGGTCGTCGACCAGCTCCTCGACGACGCCGACACCACCGAAGGCATGCAGCGCCGCGGTCTCGTGCTGTCGGCGATCATGCGCCTCAAGCAGATCTGCAACCACCCGGCGCACGCGCTCAAGGACGGCTCGCGCCTCGCCGGACGCTCGGGGAAGCTCGAGCGGTTCGACGAGTTGATCACCGATCTACTCGACCGCGACGAACGCGCGCTCGTGTTCACCCAGTTCCGCGAGATGGGTGACCTCATCGTCCGCCACGTCGACGAGCAGTTCCGCGTTCGCGCTCCGTTCCTGCACGGCGGGACCTCGCGGCAGCGGCGCGACGCGATGATCGACGGGTTCCAGGACCTGACGGCGCCTCCGATCCTCGTGGTGTCGCTGCAGGCCGGCGGCACGGGTCTCAATCTCACGGCGGCGAGCCAGGTCATCCACTACGACCGATGGTGGAATCCGGCGGTCGAGGACCAGGCGACCGACCGGGCCTGGCGCATCGGTCAGACCCGGACCGTCAACGTCCACAAACTCGTGTGCGAGGGCACGGTCGAGGAGAAGATCGCCGCGGTGATCGAGGACAAGAAGGCGCTCGCACAGCAGGTGGTCGGCGGAGGTGAGGGCGAAGGGTGGATCAGCGAGCTGTCCACCGACGAACTCCGTCGCCTCGTCACCCTGGAGGCCGACTCGTGAGCCGGCCGCGCAAACCGTTCGGGTCGTCCCAACCGGGGCGTCTGCCCTCCACCATGATGAAGGTGCTCGCCGCCGAGATGAGCGACCCGCAGCGGCTCCGTCGGGGCAAGCAGTACGCCCACGACGGGGCCGTGCTCGACATCCTGGTCGACGAGGGCGTGGTCACGTGCGAGGTGCAGGGATCGCGCCCGACGCCGTACGTCGTGTCGCTCGAGGTGACGCGGGGCGACGGGATGCCGCTGCGGCGCGACGTGCAGGTGTCGTGTACGTGTCCCGACGACGACAACTGGAACGACCTCGCGTGCAAGCACGCGATCGCCGCGATGTTCACGTTCGCCACCGAGCTGCTGATCGAGCCCGAGCTGCTCGACGTGTGGCGCGGGCGCGAGGCGCACACGTCCGGTGCCACCGACGCGACCCAGAGCGCCGACCACGGGGCCGACGAGCTCGACGATCGAACCGATCGGTCCGAACCCGGGGACGGCCCGTGGCCCGATCGGGGATCGCTGCGGCGCCGCGATCGCCGCCACCTGCGCGTCGTGCGAGACGACCATGACGCCGACCCCGACGAGGTGGGGGACGCCACGGGTGACGACACCGACCATGACCACGACACCGGCCACGACCAGGACGGTGGCTCGGCCGGCGATGTCGACGTCTATGCACTCGCCGCGGCCGTGCCCGACGGCGCCGCCATTCCCGACATTCCCCGACTCGAACGCGTCGAGTTCCCCGTCCCGCGCCAGCGAGAGCTCGCGGCGATCCTCCGCGATGCCGCCGACGCGATGCGTCTCGACTGGGACTGAACGTCACCCAGAGCTGGAGACCACCTCTCAGGGTGGTCACGGAATTACACTCCCCGCGTGGCCGGGAACACCTCTGTCGTCATCAACGCGCTGATCGACAACGTCGACACGGTGGTGCGCGGCAAGCGCGACCGAATCCGTTTCGCTCTGTGCTGCCTCCTCACCGAGGGTCACCTGTTGCTCGACGACGTGCCCGGAACCGGCAAGACCAGCCTGGCGAAGGCGATCTCGAACTCGATCGCCGGAACCTGGAAGCGCGTGCAGTTCACGCCCGACCTGCTCCCGGCCGACATCACCGGCGTCATGGTGTACGACCAGCGTGCCGGGGTCTTCTCGTTCCGTGAGGGGCCGGTCTTCACGAACGTGCTCATCGGCGACGAGATCAACCGAGGCAGCCCGAAGACCCAGTCGGCGCTCCTCGAGGTGATGGAGGAACGTCAGGTCACCTCCGACGGAACCACCCGCCTGGTGCCCCGCCCGTTCTTCGTCATCGCCACGCAGAACCCCCGCGACTTCCAGGGCACGTTCCCACTGCCCGACGTCCAGCTCGACCGATTCTCGATGCGGCTCAGCCTGGGGTACGCCGACCTCGACACCGAGGTCGCCATCCTCGAGCGGTTCGAGCGCAGCCAGCGAGACGACGAACTCGAACCGGTCACCGACACCGACGAGCTCGACAAGGTGATCGGCGAGATCGATGCCATCCCGGTCGCCCGGATGGTGCACGACTACATCGTCCGGTTGGCCACCGCCACCCGCCAGCACCCCGATCTGCGACTCGGTGTCTCCACCCGAGGAACACTCTCGCTGCTGCGCGTCGCCCGCGCGTACGCCGCCACCGACGACCGCGACTTCGTCACGCCCGACGACATCAAGGACCTGGTCGGACCGGTCTTCGGGCACCGCATCGCGCTCACCGCCGAGGCCGAGCTTCGAGGGCACAGCGTCGACTCGCTGCTCGCCGACATCACCGACTCCGTGCCGGTGCCGCGAACCAGCGGAGCCTGAGGTGCTCACCCGCTCGGGTCTCGGTGCGCTGGTCGGCGCCGTCGTCGCCCTCGGCCTCGGTCTGCTGTGGGGCTACGTCGAGCTCATCGCGGTCGCAGCCGTGTTGGCGGTCGCCGTCATGGCGGCCGTCTGGAACGCACGCCGACCGCTGCGAGCGAAGGTCACCCGTCGGGTCGGAACGCTGCGCGTTCCTCGCGGTGATGCGGTCCGGATCCACTACCGCGTCCGCAACGACACGTCCCAGCGGTCGGCCAACGCCACGTTGATCGACACCTGCGACGGAATCGACAACGCCGTCACCATCGAACCCGTTCCGCCGCAACGGGTGGTCGACGTGACCGGAGCGATCGGCACCCGCCGTCGAGGGGTGTTCCCGCTCGGACCGCTCGACATCGAGCGCGTCGATCCGCTGAATCTCGCGGTCGGGCGGTGGCGTGACGAGCGCGACGAGCAGGAACCGATCTCGGTCACGGTCCACCCCAAGGTGTACGACCTCGTCGGCCCGCAGGGGTCGATGAGGATCGTCGAGAACGAGTCGGTCCTGCGCCGCGCGGCCAGCGATCCGCTGTCAGGCTTCGTGTCGATGCGCGAGTACGTCCCGGGCGACGATCCCCGCCTGATCCACTGGCCGACCACGGCACGCGCCGGGATCCTGATGGTGCGAGAGCACGTCGAGGTGCGTCGCCCCGAGTTCACCGTGGTCCTCGACACGTCACCCGACGCCGTCAGCGAGGACGACTTCGAGGAGGCGGTCGACGTCGCGGCCACCATCGCCGTCCACTCGCTCCGACTCGACCTCGACGTGGTCGTACGCACGACCGACCGTCGTCACCCCGGCGTTCCGATCCCCTTGAAGGAGGAGACCGACGTGCTCGATCTCCTCACCCCGGTGCAGCGTTCGGAGGAGGGCACCGTCATCCCGCTCCCGAACCTGTTCGAGCACGGGTTCGACAACTCGGCCGTCGTCATGGTCACCGGCGTCACGGGTCCGTCGTCGCGGCTGGCCGCAGCCGAGCAGATGGTCACCGTGCGCGTCGGCGACGGTGCCGAGCTCGGAACCGGCATCGCCGTCGCAGCCGCCGACGCCCCTGACTTCGTCCAGCGTTGGAGGACCTGGACGTGACGCGACTGGCGCAGGCGCGCGTCGCCGTCATCGGAGCGATGGGGGTGGTGGTCGCGCTCGCCGCCGGCGAGATCTTCGACCAGATCCGATTCAGCCTGCTGGTCGGGCCGATGCTCGCCGCGGCCGGTCTCGCCGTCACGATCGAGCGGAAGTGGTTCTGGCAGTTCGGTGCGGCGCTCGTCGCGGTCGTCCTCGGCGTGGCGGTCGCCGTGGTCGCCGCCGGCGGCGGGTTCGACGACATCGTCGCGTCGTTCACGTCGGGTCCCCAGCGTCTGCTGTCGACCGACTGGCCGAGCCCACGTCGAGCCGATCTCATCGGCACGGTCGAAGCCGGTCTCACGTCGCTCGTCGCACTCGCCGCGGCGCTGGCGACGAGGCCGCGGTTCCACCTCGTCCCGCTCCTTCCGATCTTCGTGGCGTTCGTGCTCGTGATCGCAGCGAGCGCACCGTCCGACGTGCACCTCGCCGCCACGATCGCACTCGTGGCGCTGGGACTGGCGCTCGCCTTGCTGCGGGCCGGCACGCCGCTGGCCGACCGAGTCGCACTGATTCGCGGGGAACGGTGGGTGCCGCTCATGGTCGCTGCGACCCTCGTGGTGGGTGGCGCCGCGGGAACCGCCGTGGCGTTCTCCGATCGGGCCGATCCTCGGCGCAACGATCCGGCAGACCGATCGGCCACGCTGCTCGACCCGATCGAGGCCACCGTCGCTCTCCAGCAACTCGAGGAGCCGATCGTGCTCCACGAGATCTCGGTCGCGGGGGTCGACACCGTCCCTCGGCGCTGGCGAACGGCGGCCCTGTCCGACTACGACGGCCGACGTTGGTCTCCCAACCTGACACTGCGGCCGATCGGGCGGCGGCTCGGCGCCGAGGTCGACGGCGAGCTCAGTGCGTCGGTGCGCTTCCTCGACGACGATCTCCAACTCGTTCCACTCCCGGGCCAGGCGGTCATCGTCGACGCGGAGATCGAAACCGATCTCGAGCGCTCGCTCGTCCGCCTGGCCGAGCGACCCGACCCCGAGCAGGTCGTCGACATCGTCACGGGGATCGACCCACAGGCCGACTCGATCCCGGTCGGGCAGGTCGGGTCCCGCGAGATCGACGAGTCGGTGTCGGGCCTGGTCGACTTCGCACAGCAGCTCGTCGCCGACGGCGCCGAGGGTTCGGCGGCCGACGATCTGTCCGTGATCGAGCAGCTCCAGGTGATCGAGCGGGTGCTCTCCGAGGAGTACGAGCTCGACCAGGACGCCGCCGGCGGTGGCGTCGCGCGGGCGCTCGTCGACCGTTTCCTCCGCGACACCGAACGGGGAAATCAGGAGCAGTTCGTGACCGGGTTCGTGCTGCTGGCGCGTGCACTCGGCGCTGATGCGCGCGTGGCCACCGGCTTCGAGGTCACGGTGGCCGACGTCGATCGCACCGACTCGGGGTTCGCGTTCGAACTGACCTCCGAGAACGCCACGCTGTGGCCCGAGGTGCGGATCGGTGAGCAGTGGGTCGCCTTCGATCCGGTCCCACCCAACGAGTCGGTGAACATCAACGAAGAGCCGCCCGAGCCCCAGACGCAGGCGCCCGCCGCGCCACAACCTCCGATCGCCGAGCCGCCGGAGGAGACCGACGAACCGGTCGTCACCGAGCGCGACGACGGTTCCTCCGATTCGGCCAGCCTCCCCGACGTGATCCAGTTCGTGGTCCGACTGGCCGCCGTCGTCGGCGTCCTGCTGGTCCCGATCCTCCTCGCGGTGCTGATCATCCTGGTCACGAAGCGGCGTCAGCGCACGCGGCGGCTGGCAGGTGCACCCCCGGAGAAGATCACCGGAGCGTGGGCGCTGGCCACCAACCGCCTGGTCGACGCCGGGGTGGCGATCCGCCCGTCCGACACGAACAACGACATCGCCGCAGCCGGATCGACCGTGGCGCCCACCGCCGATCGGGAGCTGCGGCGACTGTCGACGCTGGCCAGCGCGGCCACGTTCGGCCGTCCCACGCGCGCCGATCTGCTCGCCGAGGACGCCGAGATGTGTCTCGACGGCATCGAGGAGTCGATCGCCTCCAATCGCACCCGGTGGCAGCAGATCCGCTGGCGGCTCAGCACCCGCAGCCTGCGTCGCTCGACCCGCTCGCCGGTCTGACGCAGCGAAGCCTCACGTCCTCGACCTGATCTCGGGGCAGATCCGTCGGACCCGCCGGTGCGGCCGGTTCGACCGAGCCGTCAGCTCTCGCTGGGCGGCGGGTCCGCCGTGGCCTCGGCCACCGTGGTGGTGGTCGCCGACGTGGTGGCCACCGTGGTGGTCGTCTGGCCCGCGCTCGAGTCGGGCGGATCGGTGACCGGCGGGTCGGTGACCGGCGGGTCGGTGACCGGCGGGTCGGTGACCGGCGGGTCGGTGACGGGTGGATCCGTCGGCGGTGGGTCGGTGACCGGTGGATCGGTGGGCGGCGGGTCGGTCGTCGGCGGCAGCGTCGTGGTCGTGGTGGTCGGAGGTGCGACCACGTTGACCGTGATGGTGCCCCAGCCCGAGATCGCACCGCCGACGTCGCGCACGCGGTACTCGATGGTGTAGGTGCCGGGTCCATCGACCTGGATGGTGATGTCGAGTCCCTCCCAGTCGATCACGATGTCGGACGGGTCCCGGACGTCGAAGATGGTCGCCCGCGTCGAGTCGCCATCGGGGTCGCTGACACGGACGGTGAACGTGTACGGACCCTCGTCGATCACGTCCTCGGTCTGATCGCCGGCCGTGGGCGGCTCGTTCGCCGCCGGGCCGGCGACGGTGACGGTGGCCGGGGCGGACTGGCCTCCGTCGGCGTCCTGGATCGTGTACGCGAACGTGGCCTGGCCCTCTCCGGCCTTCGGATCGATCAGGACGCGTCGACCGTCACCCTGCACCTCGATGGAGCCGACCTCTCCGTTCGCGAACGTGAGGTCGCCGGGCACCTGGGACAGCTTCAGCTCGGAGTTCACGCCGTCGGGGTCGCTGTCGTTGGCGACGAGGTCGAACTCGGCCGCGCCGCCGGCCACCGCGACGGTGTCGCCGTTCGCGATCGGCTTGTTGTTCGCGACGTCGACGGTGACCTCGATGGTGGTCTCGAGACCACCGGGATCGCGCGCCCGCAGGACCATGAGGGTGGGGCCGACGGGGACATCGACGGACGGTGCCAGCAGGAGCGCGTTGTCCACGATCGACGCCCAGGCCGGTGCCGCATCGATGCTGAGCGTGGGCGGGGTCAGGTCGGTGTCGGTGACCAGCTCACTTCGCGCCACGTTCTTCGTCTGACCGCGGGGGACGGAGACGTCGACCGGCGTGGCGACCGGAGCCTGGTTGACGTCGATCGTGATCGTGCCCGTCGCCCGTTCGCCGCACTCGTTGGTGACCGTGTACTGGATGACCGCGTTGCCGTTGAACCCTGCGGGCGGCGTGTAGACGCCGTTCACGTAGGTCGGGGGCGCCGAGTCGATGGTCCACGACCCGTTCGTCGCGTAGCTGTTGAGGTCGATCGTGGCCGGCTGCAGATAGCCGACCCGGAGGAAGTCGTCGGGAGCGCCGGGCGACGACTGCTGGCAGCTTGCGACGGTCACGCGGAGCACGGCGCTGTCGGAGAACTCGCCGTCGGAGATCGAGTACGTGACCTCGGTGGTGCCCGACTGTCCTGCGATGGAGGAGAACGTGATCGCCGAGTCGGTGATCGACGCCGTGCCGAGCGGGCCCGATGCGCCGCTCACGATGCTCATTTCGAGCGGATCGCCGTCCGGGTCGCTGTCGTTGAGCAGCACCTCGATTCGTCCGGTCGCACCATTGGCGATGGTCGCCGAGTCGTCGGCGGCGATCGGCGAACGGTTCGGCGGCGCGTCGATCAGGAGCGTCGCGAGCGCCGAGTCGGTGTTTCCGTCGGGGTCGGACACCGTGTACTGCACGCGGAGCGTGCCGACCTCGTTGGGGTCGTCGGGCACGATCGTGATCACGTCGCCCTGCACACTCGCGAACCCGGCACCCTGGACCGACCCGATCGCCGAGATGAACAGATCACCGTCGGGCGTATCGGGATCGGAGTCGTTGTCGAGGACCGGGAACGGCGGAGGGGCGGAGCCCGCGATCATCGTCTGGAAGTCGTCGATGGCGGTGGGCGGGAGCGGTTCGGGCTCGACGATGGTGACCCGCATGAAGCCGGAGGCTTCCGCGCCGTCGATGTCCTGGACCACGTAGGGGATGACCACCACTCCGATCTCGTCGTCTCCGGAGTACCGGATGAAGTTCCCCGAGCGAGTGGCCTCACCGCGAGAGGGCTGCGTGACCGATGTGACGGTGAGGGCGAAGTCGGAGTCGGGGTCGATGTCGTTCTCGGTGACGTCGACGACGATCGACTCGCCGACCTCGACGGTGTGGAGGTCGTCGACGGTGATCGGTGCGAGGTTGGTGTCGGGCGGCTGCTCGACGGTGATGGTCAGCGTGGCGCTGGCACGTCCGTCGCCGTTGCGGTTGACGACCTCGTACTGGCAGGTGAAGTTGCCGATGCGCCCCAGCGGCGGCTGGTAGCGGATGCGGTTGTCGGTCGTGATCGTGCCCGTCCCACCTGCGAGGCAGCTCGGGGTGCCCGTCAGGAGAGGCTTGCCTCCGGACGGGTCGTTGTCGTTCTCGAGCACGTCGGCGAGGACCGGTTGGTCGACGGTGGTGGTGACGAAGTCGTCCTGGGCGGTCGGTGGCGCGCGGAGGGGCTCGGGCAGGATCGTGATGGAGATCTCACCGGTGACCTGGTGACCGAACCCGTCGTCGACGGTGTAGGTGAATCGTGCGACGGCGTCCTCTTCGTCGCCCTCGTCGAGGGGCGCAGCGGCGAACTCGACCTGGTTGTCGACGATGCGAGCGGTGCCGCGACGCTCGTCGGGCTGGGTGACTTCGATGATGGTGAGGGGGTCGCCGTCGGGGTCGGAGTCGTTGGTCAACGCGTTGATGAGGATCGTCTCGCCGGCCACGACCGTCTCGTTGTCGGCGTTGACGATCGGCGGGCTGTTCGGGTCCTCGTCGTCGATCACGACCACGAGGACCTGACCCCGCACGACGTGGCCGTTGTTGTCGTCGACCTCGTACTGGAACGGGATCGCGTCGGCGCTTCCGGCCAGAGCGGTGATCTGGAGGCGGTTGCCGTCGCGCACCACGTCGAGGGCGGGCGGAAGCGGTTCGACGACGGACAGGAACAGCGGGTCGCCGTCGGGGTCGTCGTCGTTGTTGAGCACCGGGAGCGCGGTACGAACGTTGCGCCGCACGCGGAGTGCGTCGGGCCGTGTGGTCGGTGGTTGGTTCTCGGCGTCGAACGCCGCGACCTCGACGGTGACCTCGACGTCCTCGCCCTCGGCGCCGAACGAGTCGACCGGCCGGTACGTGAAGTTGATCTCGCCGTCTCGGCCCTCGGGCGGTTCGAATCGGAGTGCCGGAACTCCGGACGGGCCCTCCTCGAGCACGGTGACGACGGCGTCCTGGGGTGCGGCCACCGAACCGATGCGGATCGGGTCGCGTTCGGGATCGATGTCGTTGAGGAGCACCTCGACGATGACGGGTCGGTCGACACCGGTCCGCGCGAAGTCGGGTGCGCCCACCGGCGGCTGGTTGGTGGCGTCGGCCGGAAGGAGTTCGACGGTGACCAGTGCGCTGGCGGTGTCGTCGCCGTCGGTGATCGTGTACTCGAACTCGTCGAAGCCGACGTAGCCCGCTTCGGGGTTGTAGACGACCGATGACGCCGTGCCGATCTCGACGGAGCCGTGACCGGGCTGGTCGACGTCGATGACGGCGATGGCTTCGCCGTCGGGGTCGTAGTCGTTGGCGGTGACCGCGATCGGGACCGAGCTGCCGGCGCGCGCCGTGACCGTGTCGGGCACGGCCACCGGGGGATCGTCGACGTCGGGTCGCGGATCCTCACGCTCCTGTTCCTCCTCGACGGCGCCCTCCTGGGTGCCGAGGCGATCGCCGTCGTCGGACACGCCTTCGTCGACGATCGCGCCGTCCTCGCCCAGCACCAACACGGCCTCGTCGGCCTTGTCGATGGCCTCCATGCCCCACGGGTGCACGGTCCAGACGGTGTCGCCGGCGACGTCGTCGATCCAGATGACGTCGACGGTGGACGTGACGGCGAGACGGGCGTCGGGGTCGACCGTGATGGGGTCCCGGTGGATCATCGAGTCGGTCCGCCAGTCGAAGTGGGTCAGCGAGGTCGGGAAGCGGCGCACGAGCGCAGCGGCGTCGCCGGCGATCGCGATCTGGTCGCCCCCCGATGCGCCGAGACCCTCGATCGAGCTGGTCTCGACGATCTCGTTCTCGTCGATGCACCACAGGTCGTCGCCGGCGGCGACCCAGCCGCACTCGTATCGAGGACCCGGACGCTGGATGACGAACTCGCTTCCATCGATGTCGGCCGGGATGTCGACCCACCGACCTTCGCCGAGCATCGCCCGACGGTTCGTGCGATCGACCAGGAACGGCCGGTTGCCGACCAACGAGACGACCGCTTCTCCGAGATCGAGTTCGCGGACGATCGTGCCGGCCGTGGTGTTGCGATGGAGGTCGCCCTCGGAGATGGTCCAGATCGTGCCGTCGGGAGCCACGGCGAGGCCCTCGTCGGGGTCGGTGCCGGGCGAGGTGATCACGTCGCCGGTGAAGTCGAATGGGACCGGGTCGGTTCCGGTGGGCAGGAAGGTGGCGTCACCGTCGATGGTGTCGGCGACGACGAGTCCCGACGGGCCGAGTTGGGCGACCGCTCGCCCCGACCCGAGAGCGGACACGCCGTTCTCGGGACCGAGCCTCAGCTCGGCGGTGTCGATCGCCCGCAGGTTGCCCGACGTGTCGTTCAGGAGGAAGACCTGGTTGCCGCTCTCAGCGACGATGAGATCGTCGCCCGCGACGCCGCCGGGCAGGCTCGCCAGCGCGCGACCGCCGAAACCATCGACCAGCACGGCACGCCCGGACGGCTGGTGGACGAACCAGCGCGTCGCCCGCGATGCGGCCGCATCGGTGGCGGGTAATCCGTCGGACCGGAGCACGACGATGAGGGCGACGAGCACGAGAACGACCGCTGCCAGCCAGGCGATGACCTGGCGCCACGTGACCGCGAGCGCGCGCGACGGACCCATCACCACACAAATCTATTGGCGTCGCGGGTGACTTCGACGTGCTCAGCGCGCTCGTCGAACACGGAGGGTGTCTGCGGGTGTCTCGCGGCGGCCTCGACCAGGCCGTGCGCGGCTGCGGGTACGAGATCGAGCACGAACGCACACCCCTCCACGCCCACACATCGGTCGGGGACGACCGGGACTTGAGGAATTTCTGCACGGATCCGCACGAGGCGAATCGTCCCGAGACCTCGTCAGTGCTCGTAGTCTCGGCGCCGATGTCCCTGGTCGCGGCGCGGAGGCGAGCACGATGGAGGTGGTGATCCGAACGCCACACGGCGATGCCGACGTCGTCGTGCTCGACGCTCCGCCGTCGACCGACCTGGCCCAACTCATCGGACAGGTCACCGGACAGGCGCCTCCACCTGCAGCTCACGTCGACGGTCGGGCGGTCATCACGTCGACCCGCCTCGTCGACCTCGACCTCCACATCGGATCGGTCATCGATGCCGGCGCCGCTCGTCCCGGACGGGGACGGCCGGTCACCGTCGGTGGTGCGGCCTTGCCGCCGCCCGGCTCGCCTGCACCTGCTCCGCCGCCGGCCGCCACGCAGCCCGTCGGATCCGCTGCCGACGGCGACGACGAACCCGCGGACGGAGCCGAGTCGGCGCCGCCGTCGCAGGTCGTCCTCGAGTTGACCCAGCTCACCGGTCGCGGCGCCGGGCGACAGCTGCGGCTGGGTCCCGGTCGATATCGAGTGGGACCCGGGCGGCGCCTCGTCGCCGGAGAACTCGCGGAGAACCCCGTCGAACAACCTGCGTTCGAGGTGGTCGTCGACGTCGATGGCTCGGCCACCGTGCGACCCGGACCGCGGTCGGGGAGCTCGAAGGGGATCCTCTCGCCGATGCTCGCCGGCCGTCCGCTCGTCGCCGACCAGGACTGGACGACAGGACGTCTCAGCGTCGCCGGACGGCTGTTCGACCTCCGACCGCCGAGCGAGGGCATGGCCCGACCGCGCGCCCGTCCCGACCACCGCGGTCGCATCCCGTTCCACCGCTCGTCGGTGCGTCCCACCTACGAGCGGCTGGTCGCCGATGCGACGGCGCTCGCGCGAGGTCGGCTCGACGGGCTGTGGACCAAGCGACCGACCCTCGAGGGATCGTTGCCGATCCCGATCGGATTCGGTCCCGACGGCGAGACCCTCGAGTCGGTCGACATGGTCCTCCACTCGGGTCTCGCCGTGGTCGGTTCCGACGAGTTCACCGCGGCGATGGCGCGGGGCCTGCTCGTCATGGCCGCCACCTCGGCCGGACCCGCCGATCTCGACATCGCGATCGCATCGTCGAGTGCGCGTCTCGCTCACTGGGACTGGGCGAAGTGGCTGCCGCACGCCCGGACCGGCGAGCCGGGGGCGGGCACCGCCGTGTACTCCTCCCGCGGCCTGCTCGCGGACTGGGCAGACCGCCTCGTCAGTGCGTCCGCCGACCTGAGGTACCAGCGGGCCAGGTCCGAGCGCGGCAGTCGTTTCACGCTGCTCGTCCTCGACGACCGTGACCTGTGGAGCACACGTGAGTCGCCGGTCCGATCGCTACTGGTCGATCCGCCCCCGGGGCTCCGCATCCTCGTGTTGTGTTCGGCCATGTCCGACACGCCCGGATCCTGCAGTGCGGTCATCGAGGAGGTCACGGCGGCCGAGGGTCTCGCGTCCGTCGAGTACGGCCCCAGCCCGGTCATGGTCGGTTCGCTGGCGCGCCTCCACGAGCGTGGCGGAGCTGTCGACTCGGTCTCCGAGTTGATCCGACCTGCGCTCGTCGAGGACGACGTGGCGGTGCGGATCGCGCGCGGTATCGCCCCGCTCGACGATCTCGCCGACGAACGACCCCCCGATGACACGCGGTTCGAACACGCGCCCACGCTCGCCGACGTCCTCCATCTCGCCGACGAACTCGAACCACCCCGCTGGGTCGACCCCGACGCGGCCGTCGACGACAGCCTGCGGGTGGTGATCGGCCGCCTCGCCGAGGACACGCCGCTCCCACCCGAGTTCCCGCCGCCGCGCGACGGCCCCGCCGGTCGCATGCCCGATCGGGAACCACCCGGTGCCGGCCAGCGTGTGCGATCGGGTGACGGTGGTGCGGCGCGATCCGAGCGCCTCGACGCCGGATCGAACGACGCCGCGGTCCTCGATCTGTCCGGAGTCCGTTCCACCTTCCTCGGTGGCCTCGACGTCGAACGCCGCAGCGACGTGCTCGCCTCGATCGTGCTCGGCGCGTGCATGCGCCGCGACGTCGACGGGCTCGCCATCCTCAGCGTCGGTCGTCGGACCCCCGCCTGGTTCGACGAGCTGCCCCAGGTCGCAGGCATCGTCGTCGCCGGCGGCGACGACGACGTCCGTCGCGTCGGACACCGAATCCGCCGCGTGATCGACGAACACCGATCGCTCCAGGTGCTGGTCGTGGTCGAGGCCGGTCAGGACCGGATCGACGACCGTGAGACGGCATTCCAGTCTCCCGACGCCGACGGCCGGTACGACTTCCTGCGCGCCATGCTCGATCTCGCTGCCGAGCTCGAGCGCGTGCACGTGCTGGCGGTCGGCGGGGAGTCGGTCGAAGTCGTCGCCCGAGCGACCGGTCACGACTTCGACGCTGTCATCGAGCTCGCACCGGGCACCGGACGGTCCACCATCGCGGTCCGTGGCCACACCGACCGGTTCGTGCCCGTCGTCCGTGCGGCGGGCCTGAGCGGCGCACGGAGCGGCACACTGCGGATCCGGCCGGTCGTGCTCGGCCGACCGATGACACCGCTCGAACGTCGTCTCGTCCGACGCGAACCCGCCGGGGCGCCCGACGAGGACTCCGTCGTGATCGACGTCGCCGACCTCGTCGCCGATCGTTCGTCTCCCGCTCGAGACCAACCCGGGCCACTCGTCCCTCCGGTCCTCCCGCACTCGACGCCGCTGCGGCGGATGCTCGACCGGTTCGGCGGCGACGGCGTGCCGCTCGGCCTCGTCGATCGACCCGCCGCAGCCGAACACACCCCGTACTGGTGGGATCCCGAGAAGGGCGAGACGCTGATCGCCGTCGGGTCGCCTCGATCGGGCGTCACGTCGTTGGTCGACGTCGTCACGGTCGGTGTCGCCGCTCGGGTCGACCCCGCCGAGCTGTCGGTCTACGCGATCGAACCGCTGCCCCAACGGCGCCGAGCTCTCGAACAGCTGCCGCACGCCGTCTCGGTCACGTCGACCGACGATCCGATCGAGACCGATCGGGTCGTGAGCGAGATCGAGGCGATCGCCGCCCGCCGTCGTCGCGAGGGACACCGACGGGACGATCCGACGATCCTGCTCCTCGTCGGCGATCTCGGTCGCCTCCGACGTTGGCTGCCGACCCACCACGACTCGAGCGACGGCAGCGTTCCGCCGACCTCGGAGGAGGGGGTCATGGCGCGGCTCGGTGCGCTCGCCATCGATGGGCCGGAGGTCGGCATCCGTCTCATCGTCATCACGTCGCGCGCCAACGATCTGGGCCCGCTGCTCCGCTCGCCGGGTGACCGCCTCATCGGCGAGCTCCAGGATCCCGGCGAGTCCGCGGAGCTCGGCGCGCCGCGCGGGTTCGACGCCACCGGCCAGGCCGGTCGCTGCTGGTCGGTCGACGAGGGTCAGCTGGTCCAACTCGCCACCGCCCCGCGGTCACCGGAGCGTGCGGTGCACGACCTGCTGGGGGCCGATCTGGGCCCGGCGCGGGGTGGTGGTCGCCCGTGAGCGCAGTGCGCGGCGACGGCGTCGGCATCGAGGTGACCGAGTCGCTGGTGCGAGGGGTCCGCCTCGACCACCACCATCCGGGTCGCGCGGTGGCGGCCGCCGAGCTCTCGTTCCCGGCCTACGACGACGCCGCGGCTCGCGACGCCTTCGTGCTGCTGCGTGCCGAACTCGGCGAGCCTCGCTCACCGACCCGCATCGCCACGTTCCCGTCGGCCTCGATCATGCAGCGGATCGACGTGACCGGCCGCTCGGGCCCCGAGCTCAACGAACTGAGGTCGAAGCTCGACCGACTCCACGCGATCAACTCCACGATGCTCCAGGACGACGGACCGCGTCGCTGGCTGTTCCTGATCCGCTGGGACGCCGTCGCCGTCCGTCGCCTCGAGGACCTCGCCGAGCGTGCCGGCTTCGTCGACGTGTCCGTCGAGCCGTCTCCCATGGCGGTCGCCCGCGTCCTGCCCCCGGTGGCCAGCTTCGCTCGACGTGCGGCCGCCCAGGCCGAGACGTTCCGTGTGGTCGTCTCCGGTGGGCTGCCGGTCGTCGCCGACGGGCACGCACCCGGACTCGCGTCGGCACCCGGTCTCGAGGTCAGCGACGTGACCGTCCCGCTCGCGTGGTTCGACGACTTCCTGAGCGAACCGGCGCTCGGCGAACAGCTCCAGCGCGTCGACACGGCCGCCGAGGCGCAGGCCGCACTCCGCACGGTGTCGGGTGGTGCCGGGGTCGTCCTCGAGGGGGATGCCGTCGCCGTGGCCGACGGGGCGTCCGGGGTGGTCACGGCTGCGCCGACCTCGCCGGTCGAGCGCCCCGCTCCGCGGTCGAGCGACCGGACGCTGCCCGATCCGACGGCGGCCGAGTCGGACGACGACGTGCACTCGGGTCTGTCGGGCCTCTCCGAAGAGCGTGCGATCCTGCAGGTCGCCGGACTCGCGTACCCGCCGATGCCCGACAGCGACGTGCGGTCGGCGGTCCGCCAGGCGGCCAGCCTCGGAGCGGCGGCCGGCGCGGCCGGTCTGGCCGGATCGTTGCGTCCCGTCGACATCATCGGACCGGCCATCGGAACCGACGACGGGTTCGACCGCCCGTGGGCGGTCGAGCGGATGTCCGATCTGCCACCGGTCGACGAGCCCGCCTCACCCAGCGTGTTGCGCCGCATGCGCGCACGGCTGGTTCCTCGACGCCGTTCGTGACGGCCCCCATGGAGTCCGCCGACGTTCGTGCCGACGAGCCGAGCGGAGCGGGCGCCGGCCCCGAGGCGTCGCTCTCGCCGTCCGGCCGGGCCATGCCGTTCGGCACCTGGGCGCTCTTCCTCGGGCTCGGGCTCCTCATGGTGGGTAACGGCCTGAACGGCGCCGTGATCGGCGTCCGGACGAGCTCCGAAGGCTTCGGCAGCATCGTCACCGGTCTGATCGTCGCCGGCTACTTCGCCGGCTTCCTGCTCGCCTCGGCAGCGGTCGTCCGGATGATCCCGGCGGTCGGTCACATCCGCGTCTTCGCGGGCCTCGCGTCGACGGCGTCCACCGCGGTGCTCGTGCACTCCGTGTCGGTGTCGGCGATCACGTGGATCTCGATGCGCTTCGTGTTCGGGTTCTGCATGGCCGGGTTGTACATCGTGATCGAGTCGTGGCTGGGTGAGGTCGCCACGCCGGCCACCCGCGGTCGCACCATGGCGACGTACATGGTCGTGTCGATGGGCGGTCTCGGCGCGGGCCAGTTCCTGATCTCACTCGCCGACCCGTCGACGTTCCGACTGTTCGTGCTCTCGTCGGTGCTGGTCTCGATGTCGCTCGTCCCGGTCACCCTCGGCGCCACCACGCGGGCGCCGAACGTGTCGTTGCCGGCACCGATGGGTGTCGTCGAGCTCGCCCGAGTGGTGCCCACCGCCGTCGTCGGTTCGTTCGTGACGGGTGCCGGCGCCGGGCTCGTGTTCGGCGTCGGCGCGGTGTACGCCGCCAACGCCGGACTGTCGATCGACCGCACCGCCGTCTTCCTGGTCGCTCCCACCATCGGTGCGGTGCTGTTCCAACTCCCGCTCGGCCGGGTGTCTGACCGCTTCTCCCGGCGGGCGGTCATCTTGGCCGTGGCGAGCGCGGCGTGCGCGGTGTCGATCACCGGCGCGATCTGGAACACGACCGGTCCGGTGGCGCCGCTCATCATGTTCGCCATCGGAGCCACGCTCTTCCCGCTGTACTCGATCGTCGTCTCGTACGCCCACGACTGGGTTCCCCACGAGAAGGTGGTCGGCGCGTCGGCGTCGCTGGTGCGGATCAACGGGTCGGGTGCCATGGTCGCGCCGCTGGTGGTGGCGCCGCTGGTGGCCGGGTGGACGCCGGTGGTCTTCTACTGGGCCTTCGTCGTCGCCTTCGGTCTGCTGGCAGGGTTCGTCGCGTGGCGGGTCGCATTCCGCGATGCGCTCCCACGAGAGCGCCAGGGCGAGTTCGTGCTGCTCCCCGTCCGCGCCACCGCGTCGGTGCTCCGGCTCGCCACCCGTCCGGTCGCCAAGCGGCGTCCGGGGGCGCGCGCCGCAGCGAACCCGTCGGCGGCTGCCGGCGGCCACCAGGTTCCACGTGGCCGCGACCCGGCTGCCGCAGTGTCCGACGAGGGTCCGACCGCTGGCTAGCGTCGCCGCATGACCGACCCGGTTGCGCGTCCCCCGAGCGTCCGACGGATCGCGTTCGACGATCTCGATCCGGCCGATCGTGTGGGGTACGAGGCGGCGTTCGAGCAGGCGGACACCGGTCTGTCCGAGGGTGGGGTGCCGGTCGGGTCGTCGATCGTCCGCAATGGCGAGGTCATCGCATCGGGGCGGAACCGACGAGTGCAGGAGGGCGACCCGATCGCGCACGGAGAGATGAATGCGCTGCGGCTCGCCGGGCGCCAGCCGACGTACCGCGACGTCACCCTCCACACCACATTGGCCCCGTGCATGATGTGCACGGGAACCATCATCCAGTTCAAGATCCCGCGCATCGTGGTCGGTGAGGCGCAGACGTTCCCGGGCAACTTCGACGTGCTCGCCGAGGCCGGGGTCGAGATCCTGCTCCTCGACCACGGGCCGTCGATCGATCTGATGACCCGATTCCAGACCGAGTACCCCGAGGTCTGGGCCGAGGACATCGCCGAGGACACTGCCGAGGACACGGCCGACGACACGGCCCACTGAGGGCCGAAGACCGGCCCGCCGAGGTCGTCCGCCTACGTTGGGCGCCATGAAGATCTGGCGACTCACCGAACTCGGCGACCCCCTCGAGCAGCTGAGGTTGGTCGAGGAGGAGCCGCCCATCGCCGGCCCGGGTGAGGTCGCGATCGACGTCGAGGCGGTCGGCCTCGCGTTCCCCGATGTGCTCCAGTGCCGCGGGATGTACCAGGTGCCGTCGGGACCCGGCTTCGTGCCCGGTGGAGAGTTGTGCGGTGTCGTCGCCGAACTCGGAGACGACGTCGACGGCGTCTCCGTCGGCGATCGAGTCGTGTTCCTCGGCAGTGGAGGACTGGCCGAACGTGTCGTGATGCCGGCTGCGGGTGTTCATCGCGTTCCCGATGGCGTCTCCGCCGAGGTCGCGGCGGCGATCCCGATCAACTACTGCACGACGCTGTACGCACTCCACGACCGAGCAGCGCTCCAGGCGGGCGAGACCGTCCTCGTGACGGGCGCGGCCGGTGGCACCGGCACCGCGGCGATCGAACTCGCCAAGGCGGCGGGCGCGTCGGTCATCGCCGTCGCCGGCGGTTCCGAGAAGGTCGAGTTGGCCCGACGGGTCGGCGCCGACACCGTGATCGACCACCGCGCCACACCCGACTGGGTCGACGCGGTGCGCGAGGCGTCCGGCGGCGGCGTCGACGTCGCGTACGACCCGGTCGGTGGCGACACGTTCCACCAGGTCCGCCGGTGCATGGGGTGGGACGGACGCCTCCTGGTCATCGGCTTCGTCGCCGGCATCCCCGAGGTCAAGACGAACCACGCACTCCTGAAGAGCTACTCGATCGTCGGCGTGCACTGGGGTGCGTCGGTGGCCAAGTTCCCGGGGTCGCTCGGCGAACAGATGTCGACGCTGCTGGCGATGGCCGCGGACGGCACCATCGATCCGCCGCTGTTCGACCCGACGCCGTTCGATCGGGCGGCGCAGGCGTTGCAGGATCTCGCCGACCGCAAGACCCACGGCAAGCTCGTGGTCACCGTCTCCGGATCCTGAGGCGGCATGCCCCGGTCGCGGGGCGGACGTTTGCGATGATGGCACCACGGCGGCGGATCCCCCGCCGACCGCCGCCCGTCGACCTCGAGGAGAACGTTCCGCATGAACCCCGTCCGACTGCTCGCTGCGCTCGCGGCGATCATCGTCGGGCTGGTGATCGTCCTGTTCGCCGTCGATGCGGGCGACGACGAGGCGACGATCTCCATCGACGGCGGCCAGGCCGCCGGATCGGACGACGAGGCGACAGAACCCTCCGGTGACGTCGATTCCGAGGGGTCCGACGTCGACCTGCCGGTCACCGGCCCCACGGTCGACGACGACGTGGACGCGTCCGGTGCGGCGTCCGACGACGGCCCGGCGGACGACTCCGACGGAACCGCGAGTGAGACCGAGCCGCCTGCCGATCCGACCACCACCGTCGTCGACACCACGACCACGTCGGCCGCTCCTGGTCCCACCACGACGACACCGCTCGTGCTCGAGCCGACCGACACCGTCCCCTGTTCGTTCGCGTCGCGCCAGGCGATGCTGAACCGACTGTCCGACATCGAGGATCTCGACGAGTTCTCCGACGCCGACCTGTACCTGCGGACCGTCGCGCGGTCGATCCTCGAGGTCGGCCAGGTCCTCACCGAGGACGAGCGGGTCACCGACCTCGAGGTCGCGTTCGAGGCCTTCCGGGACTTCCCCGGCGGGTGTCCCGAGGTGATCGACGACGCGTTCGACACCGGCGATCGATTCCTGTGCCGAGCGGCGCAGATCTCGGTCGACGAACGGATCCACGACTACCTCGAGCGCGCGGTGGGCGCCCTGATGGACCGCTGCACGTACCCGGAGATCGACGCATGAACGAGGGCACGACCAGCGACGAGACCGTCGACGAGAACGGCCCCGACCCCGACACCCCGGAGGAGGTGGTCGCGGACGAGCACACGACCGCCGAGAGCACCGTCGAGCACGGCACCATCGAGCACGGCACCGTCAAGGACGGCAGCGTCGAGGACGGCAGCGTCGAGGACGAGGCCACCGTCGGTCACGAGGTGGCTGCGCAGGACGAGGTCACCGTCCGGGACGACGTCGCGGCGCAGGACACCGGCGAGCAGA
>JBCCTP010000024.1:0-20455 GCA_039198505.1 Actinomycetota bacterium
ACCACCACCACGACGACCACGACCGTGCCGACGACGACCACGACGGTTCCGTCCAACGATGGCCCGCAACACCCGTCGATCACGGGTGTGAGCGGAGAGCTCGTCGGCAACCACCCCGAGCGCGACTACTGCGCTGCCGATCAAGGGTGGACGACCGACTTCGGCGACGGGACGTGGCTCGCCGAGTACTGGAACTTCACCAGCTCGGACGACCCGGCCAGCAACTACGGGGCGGCCATCTTCGCCCAGACCGTCGACGGACACGCCTACGTCAACGCCATCGATGAGGACTGGGCGGGTGGAACCGGGCCGGTGGGACAGAGCAACTACTTCGCCGCTCGCCACACCGCGGTCCTCAACGTGCCGGCGAACTGCACGATGGAGATGCGGGTCTCGGGCGACGACGGGTATGCGCTGTACGTCGACGGGACCCGGATGGAACAGCACTGGTCGAACCACGCGACGACCAACCGCGAGGCGACCGTCTCGCTCCAGTCGGGCGAGAACCTCGTCGTCGTCGACTGGTACGAGTGGGGCGGCTCGGCCGACGTCCGACTCGAATGGCGGTACGTCGACACCGGGCCGACCACCACCACGACCACGGTGACGACGGCTCCTCCGTCGACGCCCGTACTCTTCCAGTCGACCGACGACGCCGCCGTCTCCGGTGACTTCGCGAGCGACGGGACCGGCGTCGGCGTGCCGAACGGGACCGGCTTCTCGGCAAGTCCCTCGGGCAGCGGCAGCGCCGTCACGTTCACGTTCCAGGTGAGCGAGGCGGGGACCTACGCGATGCAAGGGTCGGTCCTGGCTCCCGACGGCGCGGACGACTCGTTCTGGGTCACGGTGAACGGTCAGCCGTCGGCTGGCTGGCTGTGGGACACCGGCCGGTCGACCAGCTACCTCCCGTCGAACGTGAGCAACCGAAATGGCGACAACCCCCAGCTCGTCGATCTCGGGACAGGAACCACCACGGTCACGGTCCACCTCCGCGAGGACGGAACGTACATCCGATCGATGGAGCTGATCCGCCAGTAGTTCGCGACAGTCGGAGTCGCATTTGTCGCGACGTGCTCAAGCCCGCTCGGTGACCGGTCGATACCGACAGTGCATGGAGACCGACGTCCATCACATCGTCCCTCGCCGCCCTGCTCGGCGCCTCTCCGATCCCACACCTCTCGCCCACCGACGCCCGAGGCCGTCCGCCGGTTTCACCCTGACCGAGGTCCTCACCGCAGTCGCTCTGACCGGCGTCCTGGTCCTCGCGATCGTGCTCGCGGCGTTCACCCTCGTTCGGGCCTCGGGTGTGAGTGACCGGCAGGCGAACGTCGAGGCCGCGCTCGGCGGGGCCGCCGACGAACTGGCCCAGTTCGGTTGGACGCCCTGTCCGGAGGAGGCGACCACGTCCTACCTCGACGTCGTCCGGCAGGCGGCGGAACGGGTCGAGTGGCCGGCCTCTGCGATGGCGATCGAGCGGATCGCCTACTGGGACATCTCGTCCGACTCCTGGAGCACGGCCAACCCCTTCGGTTCGGGAGCCGACTGCGAGATGAACCCGACGATCTCCGCCGCATCGCGCATGCAACTCGTGACGGTGCGCGCAACGGCGCCCGGCGACTCGCAGTCACGAACGCTCGACGTGGTCGTCGCGGACATCGCACTCCTCGAGAACCAGAGCGGCACGTGAGTCGGCCTGTGAACCACCGACGACGACCTCACGCCGGCTTCACCCTCCCCGAGGTGCTCGTCTCGATGGTGGTCGCCAGCCTCCTGGTGACCTCGCTGGCCTTTGCGTTCTCCGTCGTCGCCCGCAACCAAGGTGATGCCGAACAGCGGCTCTCCGAGTCGCGTGACGTCACCTTTGTACAGACCTGGCTTCCGGCCGACCTCAGCTCGGCGACCCAGTCGTGGCTCGAACCGCAACTGCCGTTCCCCGTCGTGGAGAGTCTTCCCGGTACGAACGTCGTGACGGTCGCCCGACCGGACGTCGACCTCGGGACCCAGTACCTCATCGCGTACCGATACGAAGAGGTACCGGGGAACGGATGGGCGCTCGCTCGATATCGGATCGACGACCCCGGCTGCCCGACCGCAACACCTCTGTTCGACGCGTGCAACGGGCCCGAGTCGGTCAAGAGGATCGGCGTGGCCTACGAGCTTCCGGACCCTCCCGCCGGGTGGGACACGAGCCAGGCACCGACGCACGCCGTCGAGGTGGCACGCCGCAACAGCGGAGGCGCCGGCTCATCGGGGGCGCCGGTCGGTCAGGACGTGACCGTCAAGTTCGTGAGCGGGAGCGTGTACATCGCCGGTGGATCCGGCCTCTCGGCGGGCCAGCAGATCGATCCCAGCCCACAGGTGATCCCCGACCCGGTCGCCCCGCCCAGCCGGTGTGGTCGCCGCGTCCTCCTCCTCCTCGACCTCTCGACCTCGGTGATCAACGACTGGAGTTCGGCGGACGACGCTCCGGGCAACATGCGCGCCGCGGCGACGAGCTTCGTGACGGCGTTCCAGGGGACGCCCGGATCGATGAGCGTGCTGGGGTACGACAAATGGATCGAGCCGATCTCGGGGAACCCGGGTGAGTACTTCGACCTCCTCAACGATCCAACCGGTCGGGCCGACTGGCTCGTGAACGAGGCGTTCCCCGACATGACGACCGGCAACGGCGCGTACAACGCGTCGACCAACCCGTACGGCTTCGGGCCGCACTCGTTCGGCAACACCGGCGGCGGAACCCACTGGGAAGCGGCGCTGTACTCGGCCTTCGCGATGCCCCGCGACTGGCAGGAGATCGACGGGACCGACGACGACCGCACCAAGGACCGCAGCGACCTCGAGTACCTCGCCACGGTCCCCGACCTCGTCGTCATGATCACCGACGGACAGCCCACACGGCGCTTCGACGAGCGATTCAACTACACGAACTTCAACGCCGACGGCGACAACCACCAGCGCGTGACCGACCAGGCGGCGGCCGCGGCCAACCTCGCCCGCGAGTTCGGCGTCGAGGATGTCGTCGGCGTCCTCGTCGGGAGCACCAACAACGTCGGCAAGCTCGAACAGGTCGTCGGCGGGACGGCGTGGAACGGACTGCCGGGGAGCGACCCGAACAGCAACGCCGACCTGGCCGACTACTTCGCCGCCGACTTCGCCCAACTGGGAGACGTCGTCCGGTCGATCGTGCAACGCGAGTGCGGCGGGGCCCTCACCCTCCAGAAGCGGTTCACCGACGGCACCGATCCGTCGACGACCGGCGTGTGGGAGTTCTTCAACGACGAGCAGGGGACCAAGACCCTCGACTACGGCTCGGCGTCGTCGGTGACCTTCCAGCACACGTTCCAAGAAGGCTCCACCAGCCACGAGTTCCTCATCGAGGAGCGTCCCCGCGAAGGCTGGGTGCTCGACGACGTGACGTGTGAAGTCGGCGGCCAGCCCCTCACCGATCCGACCCGAGTGACCCGCGAAGACCCCGACAACCCGGGCGACCCCGTCCGCTACCGATTCACGCTCCAAGCCGACGAGGCGATGTCGTGTCTCGTCATCTCGCGACCGGCCTGACCCCGGAGACCACGATGAGCCACCTCCCGGCAGAACGAACAACGACCGCCGACCCGCAGCGTGCACGGCGCGACGACGGATCGATCCTCCCGCTCGTCCTCATCTTCTTCCTCATCATCGGACTCACCGTCGGGGCGACGCTCACGTTCGCCTCGACCGTGATGCAGAACCGTCCCCCGATCAACGAGCGCAACGCTCGCGTCGAGGCCGTTCGATCGGCGATGCGGATGGCCATCCAGTTCCAACGCGATCGAGGCGTCGCCGACTGCTTCCAGAACACCGAGACGTTCACCTTCAACCCGGGGACGACCGAAGAAGTGACGGCGGTCGTCAACTGCTCGATCGGACCGGCTGCGGAGCTGTCGAACAACTACTTCCGTGAGGGCGGCGACGCGTTCGCACTCATCACGGTCAACCGGGACGGCGCGGGGCAGCCCGTCGTCGGCGCCGAGCCCGCCGCCCTCAGCGGCTACCCGGCGCCGTACAAGGTGATCGAGGGCAACGCCTTCATCTCCGGCGGCGACGTGACGCTCCTCGCCCTGCCGACCGAGCGCCGTGGCGACGACGTCCTCGTCGGCAACCAGACGGGCGGAGCGGCGAGCGAGATCCTGATGACCCGGCTCGGCGGGCCGCGCTACACCACCGACCTCGGACCCGTGACCTGTGACGACGCGGCCGTGCGCGCGTACCTGCCGGACAGCGCGACCGACCACACCGGCGAGGCGCACTCGAACTCGCTCGTCTGCACCGACCTCGAATGGACCGATCGGGCCGGCGTCCGAGACGGCGGCACCGACTGGACCTACCCGGCGCTGCCGAACATCCCGGCCAATCGTCGCCCGGCGTTCGTTCCCCGCGACTTCGGCACCGGCGACGACGGTCGACCGTGCTTCGTCGTGTTCCCGGGTCGCCACGACGCTGCTCTCGTGTTCGACCAGAACGCGAACTACTACCTGCCGTCGGGTCTCTACCACCTGTCGCAACCGATGACGATCACGAACGGTGCGACGGTCGTGGCGGGGCAGGGTCGCCAGCTCGGCTGCGAGGTCGACTCGACCGTGCTCCTCGACGACGACACGAAGGCGAACGAGGCCTCGAGCGTGACCGGCCTCGGCGCCACGTTCCTGCTCGACGGCGACGCCCGGATCGACCTCGGCGACGGCGAGCTGTACGTCAACCGACGCATCTCGACGCCGTCGACGCGTGGCAGCGAAGGTGTCGCCATCCGGACCGTGCAGACCGCAGCGGTCGACGACGCCGTTCGTGTGATCCCCGAGGACCAGGTCGTGACCGGCATCGACAGCGACGGAGACCGCATCCTGCAGGCTGCGTCGTCCTATTCGATCACCAACGATCTGGCTCAGGTCGTCTCGTACACAGGCCTGAACAACTCGGCGGACGGTTCGACCCGGTTGGTCGATATCGACTTCCGGGGCGGAACACACGCCAACACGTTCCAGGCCGACGGCCTCGTCTTCGTCCCGCAGGGTGAGTTCGCGGTCGCCGCCGACGACGGCGCCTACGCATTCCACGTCGACGGCGGCGTGGTCACCTCGCGACTCGACCTCGACGTGTCGGCGATGCCCGCTGCTCCGGACGACTGGTACCTCGGCGTCGACGCCTCCCCGCTCCTCCGACGGGTGGAACTCGAAGCCGAGGCGACCATCGACGGCAAAACGGCCCGGTCGGTCGCCGTGTTCCAGGTGAACTCGGTCGGCCAATACGCGATCAACAGCTGGGTGATCGACCCCGACGGCTCGACCGGCGGGTGGACCGGCGGCGGCTCCGGCACGACGGCGCCGACCACCACGACCGCACCGACGACCACGACGGCACCGACGACCACGGTGGCGCCGACCACCACCACGACCACGACCACCACCGTGCCGGCGTCGTCGAGCACGACCACCACGACCACGACCACGACGACCACGACCGTTCCAGGGCCGACGCCGTGCGCCGATCCGTCGCAGTGGGCGGTCAGCTACTGGGACAACACCGATCTGACCGGAGACCCGATCGACTTCGCCTGCGCGAACTCGGTGGACGAGGACTGGGGCAGCGGTGGACCCGCCGGGACCGGGGGGAACAACTTCTCGGTGCGCTACGAGAAGGCGGTCGACTTCGCCGAGGCCGGCACCTACACCTTCACGGTCGGTGCGAACGACGGCCAGCGACTCTGGGTCGACGGCACCCTGGTCTACGACCGGTGGAGTGATCAGTCCTTCCAGACGGACACGGTCGACGTGGTGCTGACCGCGGGGACGCACCAGATCCGCACCGAGCACTACGAGGGTGTCGGGACGGCCCGCGTGTTCCTGGACTGGGAACTCGACGCGGTGCCGACCTGCGCCCCCGACGACGACCAGTGGTTCGGGCGGTACCACGACGGCACCAGCCTGGCGAACGAACAGTTCAGCCGATTCGAGGACGAGACGGCACTGAACACCAATTGGAACCGCGGCTCACCCGACGAGGCAACGCTCGGCAACGACGGCTTCTCGATCGAGTGGACCCGGACGTTCAACTTCCCCGAGCCGGGCACCTACCGGTTCACCGTGGGAGGCGACGACGGAACTCGACTCTGGGTGAACGGCACCCGCGTCATCAACGACTGGTCGAACCACGCGTACCGCACCCGGACGGCCGAGGTCGAGATCGAGGACCACTGCCGGGTCCAGCTCGAGCTGCACTTCTACGAGAACGGAGGCCGCGCCCGCGTCTCCTACGACTGGGAGCGGATCGACTGAGCGAGTCGGCGACCGCCGATCAGCTGGCGGCGACCGATCAGCTGGTGCGCAGGAGTTCTCCGGCTGCGAGCTGATCGGCGTACTTGCCGCCGCGCGCCACGAGTTCGTCGTGCGTGCCGAGTTCGGCGATGCGGCCGTTCTCGAGGAAGGCGATGCGGTCGGCGGACCGGATCGTCGACAGCCGATGGGCGATCACCAGCGCGGTCCGCCCCTCGAGTGCGTGTTCGAGGGCTTCTTGGATGTGTGCCTCGTTGTCGTTGTCGAGATGACTGGTCGCCTCGTCGAGGATCATGATGGCCGGATCCTTCAGCAGCAGACGTGCGATCGCGAGCCGCTGCTTCTCGCCTCCCGACAGGCGATAGCCACGCTCGCCGACGATGGTGTCGTATCCGTCGGGGAGCGCAGCGATGGTGTCGTGGATCCGAGCTGCGCTCGCCGCATCGACGAGTCGGTCGAGTGATGCGTCGGGAGCGGCGTAGCGGAGGTTGTCGCCGATCGACTCGTGGAACATGTGTGGATCCTGCGACACGACACCGATCGATCGACGCAGTGGGTCAAGCGTGAGGTCGCGGACATCGATGCCGTCGACGCGGACCGCACCTCCGGTGACGTCGTAGAGACGGGGGACGAGCGAGACGGTCGTCGACTTGCCCGCACCGGAGGCGCCGACGAGGGCCACCGTCTCGCCGGGCCGCACGCGCAGCGACAACCCGTTCAACACGTCGACGTCGGGGTCGCCGTCCCCGCCCAGTCCGGCGTTCTGCTCCATCGAGTCGATCGCCGTCTCGGCGGCCGGCGGGTAGCGGAACACGACGCCGTCGAATTCGATCTCGCCCCGAGCGCCGACCAGATCGACCGCTCCCGGCTTCTCGCGGATCGCCTCCGGGGCGTCGAGCACCTCGAACACGCGCTCGAAGCTGACCATCGACGTCATCAGGTCGACGCGGGCGTTCGTGAGTCCGGTGAGCGGTTGGTACACGCGGGTCACGAGCGCGGCGAGCGCCACGAGGGTGCCGGCGGTGATGTCGCCGTCGACGACCATGAACGCACCGACGCCGTAGATCGCGGCCGTGCCGACGGCGCCCACGAGACCGAGGGCCACGAAGAAGACCCGGCCGTACATCGCGGCGCGGATCCCGGTGTCGCGCACCCCCGCCGACCGCTTCTCGAAGGCGCCGAGTTCACGCTGCCCCGACCCGAACAGCTTCACGAGCGTTGCGCCCGACACGTTGAAACGCTCGGTCATCTGGGTGTTCATCGCCGCGTTGTGGCCCATCTGTTCACGCGAGATGTCCTGCAGCCGCCGGCCGACGCGACGCGCCGGCACGATGAAGAGGGGGAGCACGACGAGGGTGAGCAGCGTCAGTCGCCACTCGAGGGCGAACATCGCGGCGAGGGTCGTGACCAGCACGATCACGTTGCTGACGACGCTGCCGAGGGTGCTCGTGACCGCGGTCTGCGCACCGATCACGTCGTTGTTCAGCCGTGACGTGATCGAGCCGGTGGGGGTGCGGGTGAAGAACGCGATGGGGAGGCGCTGGACCTTGGCGAACAGTGACCCGCGCAAGTCGTAGATGAGGCCCTCGCCGACCCGCGACGAACACCATCTCTGGAGGATCGCGAGCGCGGCGTCGCCCAGCGCGGCGAGGACGGCGATGCCGGCGAGCAGCGCGATGCGACCCCGGTCCTCGCTCGGGATCGCGTCGTCGAGGATCTCGCGGACGACGAACGGCGGGACGAGCGCGAGGAGCGCCGCCGCGAGGATCGCGATCAGGAAGACGACGATCGTTCCGCGGTAGGGCTGCGCGAACGCCCACACCCGGCGCAACGTCCCGTCGGCGAGCTCGACGCCGCGGACGGCGTCGGAGTCACGCGGCATCATCCGCGATGGCGGCATCCTCACGATCCGAGTATGCCGGGACGTTTCGCCGCGAGATGGCCGCCTCCCGAGTGGCATGGGCGACCCGGCGGACGAGCTCCGCGTCAGTAGCCTGACCGCGTGAGAGGACGGGTCGCGGCGTGGGTGGCCGTCGCGCTCCTCGCGGCATCGTGCGGCGGCGACGACGGCCGCGAAGGGACACCACCCGAGACCCGAGCGACGCAGCCGGCCCCCGACACCACGGCGGCGCCGACGACCGACCCGCCCGACACCACCACCGCACCGGCCGACGACGATCCGGTGCCCACCACCCCGCCCGAGCCGGCCGAACGCGAGTACTCGATCGAGTGGGAGGACCGCGGTGGCAGTGTGCAGAGCGGCTTCCTCACGGTGCCGCTCGACTACTCCGATCCGTTCGGCGAGACGATCGACCTGTGGGTCGTTCGCCACCGAACCGACGACGATCAGCGGATCGGGCCACTGCTCGTCAACAACGGCGGGCCGGGGGTGTCGGCGAGCGGCATGGCGGTGAACCCGAACAGCTGGCTCGAGTCGGAACTGGTCGAGCGCTTCGACGTCGTCGCGTGGGACCCGCGCGGAACCGGACGCTCCGCCGGCGTCGACTGCATCGCCGACATCGAATACGACCGCTTCTACGCGTCGACCGACGTCACCCCCGACGACGACGCCGAGCGAGCCGCGCTGCTCGCCCTGGCCGAGGAGTACGCCGCCGCCTG
This sequence comes from Actinomycetota bacterium, assembly GCA_039198505.1. Classification (GTDB taxonomy): domain Bacteria; phylum Actinomycetota; class Acidimicrobiia; order Acidimicrobiales; family Ilumatobacteraceae; genus Ilumatobacter_A. The sequence goes on from JBCCTP010000024.1 coordinate 8,928, forward strand.
CGACGAGGCGATGGGCGACGTCCTGCCGCACCTCGGCACCACCAACTCGGCCCGCGACATGGACGCCATCCGCCAGGCGCTCGGCGAGGAGCAGGTCAGCTACTTCGGATACAGCTACGGGTCGGAGCTCGGCGGCGTGTGGGCGTCGCTGTTCGGGCCGACCGTGCGTTCGGCCGTGTTCGACGGTGCCGCGCACCCCGAGGCCGACACGCTCGATCCAGCTCGGGAGCAGCGAGCCGGCTTCGACCGGTCGCTCGCCACGTTCCTCGCGGCGTGCAGCGCAGACGACGACTGCGTGTTCCACAACGACGGCGACGCCGAGACGTCGTTCGACGAGCTGCTCGCGTCGATCGACGAGAACCCCGTTCCGGGCCCCGAGGGGCGGCCGCCGGTCAACCTCGAGGTCGCGCTGACCGGGGTGATCCAGGCGATGTACTCCGACGCGTCGTGGCCAGCACTCGAACGTGCACTGGCCGACGCCGCCGACGGTGACGGCGCCGGACTTCTCGCACTACGCGACGGCTACTTCCGCCGGTCGGACGACGGCACGTACGGCAACCTGCTCGAGTCGTTCCAGATGATCACGTGCGCCGACGAGGCCGAACGCCGGACCCCGGAGGAGGCCGACGAGCGAGCCCTCGAGCTGTTCGATCCCGAGTCGCGACTGTTCCCGTACACGACCGGTTCGTACACGTGCGGCTTCCTCGAGCCGTCCGCTGCGCCGCGGGCCGAGATCACGGGTGAGGGGGCCGGCCCGATCGTGGTCATCGGCACCACGGGAGACCCGACGACGCCGATCGAGTCGAGTGCGGCGATGGCCGACGCGCTCGAAGGGGGCGTCCTGGTCACCGTCGAGGCGAATCGGCACACGGCCTACCGATCGGGATCGTGCATCAACGACATCGTGCACGACCAGCTCATCTGGCTCGAACCACCCGCCGCAGGCACCATCTGCTCCTGACCCCCGGTGAAGCCCGTGGGCTCAGGCGAGGTGGCCGAGCAGGCGCCTCGTCACGACCTGCGGATCGTCGTGCTCGAGCCAGCGCGGGATCGTCAGCAGCCATCGGATCGGTGCGCTCGGACTCGCAACGACGTGCGCGAGCACCGCGACGAGTCGATCGAGTTCGCCGGCGTCGGCGGCACGTGTGTCGGGGTCGAGACCGTGGAGCCGTCGAGCCGCCTCCCACGCTTGGGCCCGGGCGCGGCCGAGTGAGAACCCGAACACACGCCCACCGCCGGACGAGACCGCGATCTGTGTCCATCCCGCCACGCGACCCAGGTCGCGCAGGATGGCGGGCTGGGTCTCGGCGAGGATGTCGTTGATCGCGTCGAAGTCCGAGCGGAGCGACTCGAGCTCGACGTCGCCGCCTGCCAGCTCGACCACCACCTGCGGGAGGTCGTGATTGACGTGCGCGTTGATGCCCAGCAGGAGGTGTTGGACGATCAGCAGACGACCGTCTCCACTCACGTCGTCGGCGGCGGTCCAGCACGCCGGCCGCCGGCGCGAGCCGTCCCGAGGTCCCAGGTACCAGTCGGCGAACACCGTGGCGAACCGGGCCATCCCGATTCCGTCGCCGAACCGACCCTCGTCGATCGCTGTCTGCACGCGGTCGGTGACCCGTGCATACATGGCGGCGAAGTACCCGGCGGCGTCGTGCGACTCGAGCGCCGCCGATCGGAGTCTCTCGATGGTCGGCCCGAGCACGCGCGCACGGTAGTCCTCGCGACCAGACCTCCGATGCAGTGCGTCGCTCGGTCCGACGCGGAGATGTCGGGTAGTGCCTGGCACTACCCGACATCTGCTGGCGGAAGGCGTGGGATTCGAACCCACGGAGACGCGAGGCGCCTCAACGGCTTTCGAGGCCGTCCCATTCGTCCGCTCTGGCAGCCTTCCGTTCTCCACGTTAGCGACGGTCGGCGACGGGGCAACCCGCCGGAGCGGTCACCGTCCGTGGTCGTGACGGCGTGAATCCGACCGCGAACAAAGCTCAAGATCTCGTCCGGATCGACCGATCACCTTGCGTATGAGCGTGGTGGAACAGACTCGGGCCGCGGCGCCCTCGCCCTTCCGGCCGCCGCCGCCACCGCCCGGTGCCGTTCGACCGGCGCCGGAGACCCCGGCGGACGTCCTCGACGAACTGACGGCCGTCGTCACCGGGGCGGGAGGCGCGATCCTCGCATCGGTCGACGGGTTCGCCGTGGCGTCATCGTCGAACATGGAGGACGACGCAGCCCACGCCGCGATGCTCGCCGCCGCCACCGGCCTCGCTCGCCAGCTCATGACGATCGGTGGTGGCAACGAGCTCCGCCAGCTCGTGGTCGACCACGACGAGGGACTGCTGCTCCTCTGGCCGATCGGCGAGCACCTGGTCCTCGCGATGGTGGCCGAACGCACCGTCGATCAGTCCCGACTCCGCGCGTTCGTCCGGTCGCGGGTCGCCCTGCTCACCGGGGCTCGCCGTTCGTGACGGACCACGTCTTCAAGATCCTGGTGACCGGCCCGTTCGCCGCGGGCAAGACGTCGCTGATCCAGTCGGTCTCGCAGACCCCGGTGGTCTCGACCGACGTGGTGACCAGCGGTGACGAGTCCGAGGTCAAGGACGCCACCACCGTGGCGATGGACTTCGGTACCTACTCGATCGAGGACGACGCGATCCGCCTGCTGATCTTCGGAACCCCGGGCCAGCCGCGGTTCCGGTTCATGACGAACATCCTCAAGGGTGACGTCGACATCGTGACGTTCGTGGTGAACGCAGAAGCCCGCGAGACCCATCCCTCGGCGGGGGTCGAGCTCCGGTCGTTGCTCGCCGACCTCCGAGTACCGGCGGTCGTGGCCGTCAACCGCTGCGACGACCAGGACGAGGCCGAGAAGATCGCCCGCTCGCTCGGTGCGACCGACGTCGCCCGCGTGATCCCCTGTCAGCTCATCGACGAGGACTCCGGCCGCGAGGTCGTGATCGAGATCCTGACGACGCTGCTCGAGCGGATGGAGGACGACGACGAGGCCGACGACGACGGCGACGAGACCGCGGTCGCTGACGACAACGACGCCGAACGGGAGCTCGAGGCGGTGACCGCGTGACGACGTTCGAGGTGTCGCCGTCGAGTTCCTCGACGCAGACGCGTCGGCCGATCGAGGTCGATCCCATCGATCAGTCACTGCCGTTCCCGAAGTACAGCGCCGCCGTGCGCGACCGCCCGCAGGCGGCGTGGCGGACGCTCGATGCCGCTCGCCGCGGCGCGTTCACCGGCGAGTTGGTGTTCGAGGCCTCACCGGCAGTCACCGTGTACCTCGACGGCGGTGACGTGTACTGGGCCGGAGGCGCCGACGATCCGCCGCTCGGCCGGCAACTCGTCGACGCCGGCACCATCGACGAGGCTCAACTGCGTCGATCGTCCGTGTCGGTCGGCGACGTCGATCATCTCGGCCGGATGTTCGAGCTCGACGAGAGCATCGACCGGGGCGCCGTCCTGGTCGAGATCGAGCGCTCCACAGCCCAGACCATCGCCTCCCTGGTCAGCGACGTCGTGGCGACCGCGACGACGACCGCGTACCGCCACCATCCCGCCGGCATCCGCACGTGGTTCTCCCGGATCGGGATCGACCACCCGGTGCGCGTGAACCGTCCGCTCGATCTCGACGACATTCCCGCTGCGGACGCCGCAGGTGGACGGGTCGATTGGGACGGCGAATTCTCCACCCTCACGCGTCCCCGCGACCGCACCCGGGAGACCACGTCGACCAAGCGGTCGATCATCAAGCGGACGACGCTTCCGCGACTCCGACTCGACCGCACCGCGCGACGAGCCGATCGCTCGACTCGGCGGGCCGCCCATGCGACCGACGAGCGCACCTCGGCCACGGCCGACGAGATGTTGCGCCGTCCCGCCGACCGACCGGCGAACCAGGCAGAGGGAACCCCGCCGTCGTCCCCGGCGCCGGCCGCACCCGCGCCGACACCGGCCGCATCGCCCGCCCCTCCGCCATCGGGAGCACCGGCACCGACACCTCCGGCCGTGCCGCCCCCGTCGACTCAGAATGGACGGCCGGCGTCCACTCCGAGTGGCGCATCGACGCCGCCGACCGATTCGACACGTCCCACCGGTGGAGGTCTTCCCGCACCGTCGGGACCGGTCCACCTCGCCGACCTCCCGGCACCAGACGCCGTGGTGCCCGACACCGTCGCGCACGCCGTCCGCCGCGCTCTCGACGCCATCGAGGTCGTCAACACGCCTCAGGGCGGTGTGCTGTCGCTGATCGACGGATCCGCCCGACGCGCTGCCGGCAGCACTGACGCTGTTGCCACGGCCCCGCCGACGCAACCGGCCCCCAGCGGTTCACCGTTCGCCCCACCGACCCCCGACATGCGCGCCGAGGTGATCTACGCCCGCATGGCCGCAGAGGCCGAGGCGGCAGCGGCAGGCCACGCCGGGGTCGATCCCGACGTGGACGACGGCGGAGGATCGGGGCGGACCAAGGCGCTCCGCCGACTCATCGGCAGCCTTCGTCGACCCTGACCCCTCGGGGCCGTCGGCTCACCGTCGAGCGCGGAAGAACGACCGAAGGAGCTCACCGGCCTCGGCGGCAGACCTCTCGTCCCGTTCGACGACGACCGAGTGATTGAGCGGCGCACCGCCGAGCAGCCCGAAGTGGCTGTCGACCGCGCCGGCCTTCGGATCGAGCGCTGCGTAGACGAGACGACCCATCCGGCAGCTGACGAGCGCTCCTGCACACATCGCACACGGCTCGAGGGTGACGTAGAGGGTGCACTCGTCGAGTCGCCACGACCCGACGAGTGCGGCTGCGTCGCGAATGGCGAGGATCTCGGCGTGTGCCGTGGGATCGCCGGTCAGCTCGCGTTCGTTGTGGCGGGCGGCGATGACCGAACCGTCGGGACCCACCACGACCGCCCCGACCGGGACGTCGTGGTGATCGACCGCGGCACGCGCCTCGTCGAGCGCGATCGCCATGGGGTCGGCAGGTCGGATCGGGCGATCCATCTGGCGGAGGAGGTGGGATTCGAACCCACGGACCCGTGAAGGTCACACGCTTTCCAAGCGTGCCGATTCGGCCGCTCTCGCACTCCTCCCGACGGCGGACCGCCGATTGTTGGGTGGTGGTGACCAGGCGATCTGCGGCGCACGGACGATGCCGATGAAGGCTGCTACCTCCCGGTCCTGACCTGGTTCACGGGCGCCCGTCGCACAGGACCCGGTCACCACCGCCCGTGATGCTACCGGCCACCGACCGCCGGGCGACGAGGAGTCCGGATCCGACCTGGGCGAAAGCGGCCAGTGTCCGCATCTGGCACGGGCGGAAGCGGACACCTGATGTCACTCGCGGCGCAGGCGTCCGAGTTGGCGGTGGATGGTGGAGGTGTCGAGGTCGCCGAGGACGGCCTCGAGAGCGGGGCGGGCGTCGGCGTCGGACGGCGGGATCCACGCCCAGTCGTCGACCGAACCGACGTCGAGGTCGGTGTCGACCGTGGCGATCTTCCGGAAGAGGTACGCATCCTCGAGCTGGTCCTGCAGGGTGGCCGACAGTTTGGCGGCACCCCGCAGTCCGGGCACGTCCCACTTGCCCGCCGCGTCGGGGATGTCCTCGATGTGTCCGTACGCGGCGAGCACCGAGGCCGCCGACTTCGCACCCCACCCCGGAAGGCCGGGGAATCCGTCGGCGGTGTCTCCCACGAGGCCGAGGTAGTCGGGGATCGAGTCGGGTCCGATGCCGAACTTCTCCACCACTGCGGCCTCGTCGATGATCTCGCGCTTGCGCCGATCGAATTGCACGACGCGGTCACCGCGGACGCACTGACCCAGGTCCTTGTCGGGGGTCACGATCAGCACCTGCTCGACCCGATCGTCGGCATCGGCTACGACTGCGGCGGCCGCCAGCGCATCGTCGGCCTCGTGGCTCTCCATCGCCCACACCGTGAACCCGAGCGCCTCGAGTGCGCGCTCCATCACGGGGATCTGGTTCAGGATCACCGGGTCCATCCCCTCGCTGGTCTTGTACCCGGCGTAGAGATCGTTGCGGAAGCTCTCGATCGTGTGATCGGACGCGATGCCGACGTGCGTGGCTCCGTCCTCGACGAGTCCGAGCGTCGACACCACGACACCGGCGGCCGCGGCGAACGGGTGCGAGTCGCCGTGCCGAGCCGCCGACCCGAAGTGCTGACGGAACAGCTCGTAGGTGCCGTCGATCAGATGGACGCGCATGCGCCGAACCCTACGACCCGCCGGCTCCCCGATCCGCCGCTGACCAGGCGAAACAGAGCGTTCACGGCGCCCGCTTGAACGGTTCCAGGGGCGTCCCTACCCTGGATTCGTGACGTCGACGTCCACCGAACCGAGCGACTCGACCGCGGCGGTGTCCCCCTGGGGCGCGTTGCGGATCGACGGCGACCGGCTTCTCCGACGCCTGCTCGAACTCGGTGAGATCGGAGCCATCGAGGGCACCACCGGGTGCGCACGGCTCGCGCTCACCGACGAGGACCGGGCCGGCCGAGACCTCGTCCGCACCTGGATGGAGGAACTCGGGCTCGACATCACGATCGACGGAATCGGCAACGTCGTCGCCACCACACCGCACGCGTCGGGTCTGTCGCCGGTGATGACCGGGTCGCACATCGACACGGTCGGGACCGGCGGTCGGTACGACGGCAACCTCGGTGTGCTCGCCGGTCTCGAGGTCATCGAGACCGTGATGGCCGCGGGGCTCGTCGATGAACTTCCCCGACCCCTCGCCATCGCGTGGTTCACCGACGAGGAGGGCGCCCGCTTCCCGCCCGACATGCTCGGATCGCTCGTCTACGTCGGCGGCATGGGTCTCGAAGACGCGCTCGCCATCACCGACGGCGCCGGCTTCACGGTCGGCGGAGAACTCGACCGGATCGGCTACCGAGGCACGTCTCCGATCCCCGGGCCGGCACCACACTCGTTCGTCGAGCTCCACATCGAGCAGGGTCCGGTGCTCGAGGACGAGGGCATCCGCATCGGAGCGGTCGAGAGCGTGCAGGGCATCTCGTGGACCGAGCTGACCATCACGGGCCGGTCGTGCCACGCCGGCACCACGCCGATGCGACTGCGTCGCGACCCGGGTGTCGTCGCATCCCGGATCAACGTGTTCGTCCGCGAGCTGTGTGAGCGGTACGGCGGGGCCCAGGTCGGTACGTGCGGCGTCATCACGCCGCGACCCAACCTGGTCAACGTGGTCCCGAACGAGGTCGTGCTCACCGTCGACCTGCGCAACACCGACGAGTCGATCCTGCAGAAAGCCGAGGCCGAGGTCACGGCGTTCGTCGCGGAGGCGGCGGAGGCCGAGGGGTGCACCGTCGAGTTGCGGTCACTCGCGCGATTCGAGCCGGTCGACTTCGACGAGCGGGTGATCTCCATCGTCGAGTCGACCGCCACCGAGCTCGGCCTCAGTGTCCGACGGATGCCGTCGGGCGCCGGGCACGACGCCCAGATGCTCGCCCGGGTGTGTCCGACCGCCATGGTGTTCACGCCGTCGGTCGACGGCATCAGCCACAACGTCTCCGAGTACACCGAGCCCGCCGATCTGACCGCCGGCGCGGACGTGCTCCTGCAGACCATGCTCACGCTCGCGACCACGGAGTTCGAGGCATGAGTCGCGTCCTCCACGTCGGAGCCGCGCAGCTCGGTCCGATCGGACGCGACGAGACGCGGCCCGAGGTCCTCGAACGACTCCTCACGCTCCTGCGGCAGGGCGCCGAGGTCGGCTGCGAACTGGTCGTCTTCCCCGAGCTCGCGCTCACCACGTTCTTTCCCCGCTGGTATCTCGACGACGGCGGACTCGGTGGCATTGACGCCATCGCCGGCGACACGACCGAACTCGACTCGTACTACGAGACCGAACTCCCGAGCCCGGCGACCCAGCCGCTGTTCGACGAGGCGAAGCGACTCGCTGTCGGCTTCTGCCTCGGGTACGCCGAACTCACGCCCGACGGCAAGCGGTACAACTGCTACGTCCTCGTCGATCGACACGGTGACATCGTCGGCAAGTACCGCAAGGTGCACATCCCCGGCCACGAGGACCACGAGCCGTGGCGGGGGTTCCAGCACCTCGAGCGGCGGTACTTCCACGAATCGCCCGACGGCTTCGCCGTGCACGAGGCGTTCAACGGCACGTTCGGCATGGCGATCTGCAACGACCGCCGCTGGCCCGAGACGTACCGCGTGCTCGGTCTGATGGGCGTCGAGATGATCCTCATCGGGTACAACACGCCGCTCGACTACGCCCCCGACCGATCGCAGAACCCGCTGCAGGCATTCCACAACCACCTCGTCATGCAGGCGGGTGCGTACCAGAACGGCACCTGGGTGGTCGGCGTGGCGAAAGGCGGCACCGAGGAGGGCGTCGAGTCGTTGGCGCTCTCGTCGATCATCGCCCCGTCGGGGCAGATCGTCGCGCAGGCCACGTCGATCGGCGACGAACTCATCACCGCCCGTTGCGATCTCGACATGTGCGATCGCTACAAGAAGACGCTCTTCGACTTCGACCGGTACCGGCGTCCCGAGATGTACAGCCTCATCACCGCCGACGACGGGCCGAGGTCGCTCGTCAAGGCCGCACTCGAGACCGAGTCGACACACCTCACGCACGAGGACGAGCTGGTCCCGGCGTCCAGCGCATCGCACGAACCTCCGCCCGACACACAGCACGCCACCGACAGAGCGGGCGATCGGCGGGTCCGAGATCGGCGTCAGGTCGATCGCAACGCCGCACACGAGCCCGACCGCCATCCCACACCGCAGGAGACCCCCTCATGACCGCACTCGACGACGCACCGGCGGGCGGGACGACCGGCGCAACCGACTCGGACGCCCCCGGCACCGTCGACTTCGTGCTCAACGGTTCACCCGCCTCGGTCTCGACCGAACACCCGCATCTCCTGTCCGCCTTGCGCGATGGACTTCCCGACGAACAGCGCGTCACGTCACCGAAGGACGGCTGCTCGCCGTCGGGTCAGTGCGGCTGCTGCACCGTGCTCATCGACGGAAAGGCCCGCATCGCCTGTTCGACCGGTCTCGACAAGGTCGCGGGGTCCGAGGTGGTCACGCTCGAGGGTCTGCCGGAGGAGGAGGTCGCCCGCTACGCCGACGCGTTCGCCGCCTGTGGCGCGCTGCAGTGCGGATTCTGCACGCCGGGCATCGTCGTGCGCACGAAGGCGCTCATCGACAAGGACGGTCCGTCGCTGACTCGGGAGAAGGCGGCTCGTCACCTCGGCGGCAACCTCTGCCGGTGCACCGGATACGTCAAGGTGCTCGACGCGGTCGAGGCCCTGGCGCAGGACGCAGTGCCCGTCGCCGTGCGCTCGGGGGGCGTCGGGTCGCGAGGCGTCAAGTACGAGGGTCGCGACCTGTCGGTGGGCCGACGCGACTTCATCGACGACATGAGCGTGCCGGGGATGCTCAACGGCGCGCTGCACCTGTCCGCGCACGCCCGGGCCGACGTCGTCGCCATCGACACGTCGCGTGCGCTCGCCGCTCCCGGCGTGCACGCCGTGTTCACGGCGGACGACATCCCGGCCGCTCGGCGGGTCGGTCTCATCCACAAGGACTGGCCGGTCATGATCCCGGTCGGCGGGCGCACCTCGTACCCGGGTGACGTCCTCGCGGTCGTCGTGGCCGACACGCGACTGCAGGCGCGCGCCGCCGCCGAACTCGTCGACGTCACGTACGACGTGCTCGAACCGCTCGTCGATCCGGTCCGCGTGATCGACCATCCGGAGGACGCCGTCTGGGAGCTCGACGGCAACGTCCTGTCGACGTCGACGTACTCGCGGGGCGACGTCGAGGCGGCACTCGCAGATGCGGCCTTCACCGTCGACGAGGTGTTCCAGACCCAGCGCATCGAGCACGCCTTCCTCGAACCCGAGTCGACCCTCGCCGTCCCGTCACCGTTACGTCCCGGGTCTGACCCGGGAGGTCACGCCTCGCCCGACTCGCTGTACGTGTACTCGGGCGGTCAGGGGATCTGGGACGACCGGAACGACATCGCGGCGATGCTCGGGCTCGACACGTCGCAGGTCACCACCGAGTTGGTGTCGAACGGTGGTGCGTTCGGTGGCAAGGAGGACATGTCGAACCAGGCGCACGCCGCACTCGGGGCGTGGCTCACGGGTCGACCGGTGAAGATCACGCTGTCGCGCGAGGAGTCGCTCCTCATGCACCCGAAGCGGCACCCGATCCGGATGCACTACCGGGCGGGGTGCGACGCCGACGGGAAGCTGGTCGCTCTGCACATCCGGATGATCGGCGACTCCGGTCCGTACGCATCGGTCGGCATGAAGGTGCTCGAGCGTGCGGCCGGTCACGCGAGCGGGCCGTACGTCGTGCCGAACATCGACGTCGAGGCGATCGCCGCCCGCACCAACAACTCGGTGTGCGGTGCCTTCCGTGGGTTCGGTGCCAACCAGGCGCAGTTCGCCATGGAGGGTGTGCTCGATCGTCTCGCCGAGCAGGTCGGCATCACCGGATGGGAGATGCGCGACCGCAACGTCGTCGAGCCGGGCGTCGTGTGGGGCCCGGGTCAGATCATGGACGACGGATGTCTCGGGGCACGTGCATGCCTCGACGCCGTGAAGCCGGCGTACGACGAGGCGACAGCGGCCGGCAAGGCAGTGGGCGTCGGACTCGGCTTGAAGAACTCGGGCCTCGGCAACGGGTTCAAAGAGATCGCCAAGGCGGTCGTCCGTTTCGGTGAGTCCACTCGCGATGGCGAACCTGGCCGTGTCGAGGTGCGCCACTGCTGGACCGAGATGGGCCAGGGCGTGCACACGGTGGCGCTGCAGGTGGCGGTCGAGGAGCTGGGCATCGACCCCGAGCGGATCGACGTGATCGTCGACTCGACCCGCGAGCTCGGCGCCGGTCAGACGACCGGTTCGCGCGGCACGCTCATGGGTGCGGGGTCGGTGAAAGCGGCGTGTGAGGCGGCGATCGCCGACGGCTGCCAGCCGGGGGTCGACTACGAGGGTGAGTACCGCGTCGACTGGACCAACTCGTTGAACGACGGGCTCGAGAACCCGGTCATCCACTCCACGTTCGGGTACGCGTCGCAAGTCGTCATCGCCGATCCCGAGACGGGTGACGTCGAGAAGGTCGTCGCCGCCCACGACGTCGGCAAGGCCGTCAACCCGCTGCTCTGTGAGGGCCAGATCGAGGGTGCGGTGCACATGGGTCTCGGCTACGCGCTGAGCGAAGGCTTCCCGTGCGACGAGACCGGGTTCCCGGTCAACACCACGCTGCGCAGCCTCGACATCATCCGCCCGAAGGACATGCCCGACGTCGAGGTGATCCTGGTCGAGTCGCCTCAGCCCGACTCGCCGTACGGCATCAAGGGTGTCGGTGAGATCGGCCTCGTCCCCACGTCGGGAGCCGTCGCGGCAGCGCTGCGCGCGTCGACCGGCGACTGGCACACCGAACTCCCCATGCGCAACGAGTCCAACCGTGAGCGACCGTCCGCCTGGACGTGAGTGTCGCGTGACGTGCCAGGCACGTCACGC